>JAGVEP010000082.1 GCA_020058145.1 Phycisphaerae bacterium
CGGGTGGAGCGCCGCCCGGCGCAAGCCGGGCGCAGCGGAAGCCACAAAATTCGCCGCTATTGTGACTCTCCGACGATTCCATACACTACGTTCTCTTATGCGCCTCTCCCTCTCTGAAATCCGCGCGAGCGCCATGCGGTTCACCGCCGAGTGGACCGACGCCGTCAGCGAACGGGCCGACGCCCAGACCTTCTGGACCGACCTCTTCGCCGTCTTCGGCATCAAACGCCGCAGCGTCGCCAGCTTCGAGGAAAAGGTCCGCAACCTCGGCGGAAAGTACGACCGCATCGACGTCTTCTACTCCGGCGTCATGCTCGGCGAGCACAAGTCCCGCGGCGAAGACCTTTCGAAGGCCGCCTCGCAGGCTTTCGACTACGTCCAGTCCCTCACACGCGAGCAGCGGCACAGCGAGATCCCCAAGTTCATCGTCGTCTCGGATTTCGCCTGGATCGTGGTCTACGACCTGGATTCCGACGACCCCGCCGAGCCGGCGGCGAAGTTCAAGACCGCCAAGCTCCACGAGAACATCAAACATCTGGGCTTCCTGTCGGGGTACACCACCAAGCCGGTCGATCCGGAAGACCCCATCAACATCGAGGCCGTCGAAGTCCTCGGCAGGCTGCACGATGCGCTCGAAAAGGGCGGGTACACCGGCCACAAGCTCGAACGCTTCCTCGTCCGCGTGCTCTTCTGCCTCTTCGCCGACGACACGGGCATCTTCGACCCCGACGCCTTCAAGACGATGGTCGAGGGCACCCACGCCGATGGCCGCGACCTCGGCTCCATGCTCGCCCGCCTCTTCGACGTGCTGAACACCGACAAGCCGCAGCGCCCCAAGTCCCTCCCCGACGAACTCAAAGACCTCCCCTACGTCAACGGCGACCTCTTCGCCGAGGATCTGGGCTTCGCCGACTTCACCAAGTCCATGCGGGAGGCGCTGCTCGAGTGTTGCAGGCTCAACTGGTCCAAGATCAGCCCCGCCATCTTTGGCTCGCTCTTCCAGTCCATCATGGCCGGGGAGGAGGGCCGGAAGAAGCGGCGTCAGACCGGGGGGCACTACACCTCCGAGCGCGACATCATGAAGCTGATCCGGAGCCTCTTTCTCGACGATCTTCGCGCCGAGTTCACGGCCTGCGGCCAGGACAGGAAAAAGCTCCAGGCCTTCCACGACAAGCTCGCCTCGCTGCGCTTCCTTGACCCCGCCTGCGGCTGCGGCAACTTCCTCGTCATCACCTACCGCGAGCTACGGCTGCTCGAACTCGAAGTGTTGCTCGCGCTCCACGGCGGCAAGATCGACTCGGCCCGGCTGCTGCTTGATTCGCTCCTCAAGGTCGACGTCGATCAGATGCACGGCATCGAGATCGAGGAGTGGCCCGCGCGGATCGCCGAGGTGGCGATGTGGCTCATCGACCACCAGATGAACCAGAAGGTCGGCGAGGCCTTCGGCCAGCCCGTGCTGCGCTTGCCGCTGAAGAAGAGCGCGAAGATCGTGGTGGGGAACGCGCTGCAAACCGATTGGAACAGCGTGCTGCCCGCCAAGCGGTGCAGCTATGCGCTGGGGAATCCGCCGTTTGTGGGAAAGCAATTCATGACCGAGGCTCAGCAGGCGGATATGGAGCATGTCTGCGGCCATATCAAGGGTCATGGCCTGCTCGACTATGTGACCGCCTGGTATCTGACCGCGGCAGCGTACCTCAAGGATACTTCCGCCCGGGCAGCCTTTGTCTCAACCAACTCGATCTGTCAGGGTGAGCAAGCCGCGACCTTGTGGCCGTCGCTGCTCGCCGCCGGGGTGCATATCCACTTCGCGCATCGCACTTTCCAGTGGATGAGCGAAGCGCGTGGAAAGGCCCACGTGCATGTGGTCATCGTCGGCTTCGCCATGCGCAATGGACGCGGCAAGACGATCATCGACTACGGCGACGATGAATCGAGTCCGACCGCAACGCCGGTCACGCGCATCAACCCGTACCTGGTCGAAGGGCCGAATGTGGTCGTCGTCTCGCGTACCGAGACTCTCTGCGACGTCCCGCCCATTGTCTTTGGCAGCATGCCGAATGATGGCGGGCATTTGCTGCTTTCGGATGATGAGAAACGCACGCTTCTTCGAGCGGAGCCGGCCGCCAGGCCCTTCATTCGAAGGTTCTACGGGTCGGAGGAGTTCATTAACGGCATCAACCGTTGGTGCCTCTGGCTCGTGGATTGCGCCGCAGCGGACCTTCGGCGCATGCCCGAAGTCATGAAGCGGGTCGCCGCGGTGAAAAAACACCGGCTGGCCAGTGCGAGAGAAACAACGCGCGGATTGGCCGAGACCCCGGCCCTGTTTGGCGAGATTCGGCAACCCAGGACGAAATACCTGCTGATCCCGTCCGTCTCTTCAGAATCGCGCCGCTATATCCCGATCGGGTTCTGCAAGCCCGACGTTGTCGCCAGCAACCTCGCGCTCGTGGTTCCCCGCGCCACGCCCTTCCACTTCGGCGTCCTCACCAGCGAAATGCACATGGCCTGGGTCCGCCAAGTCTGCGGGCGCCTGGAGTCCCGGTACCGCTACTCCAACAAGCTCGTCTACAACAACTTCCCCTGGCCGCAGAGCGTGAGCGACAAGCAGAAAGCTGCCGTCGAATCCGCCGCCCAGGCCGTTCTCGACACTCGCGATCAATTCAAGGGCCAGACCCTCGCGGACCTGTACGACCCCCTGGCCATGCCCAAGGCTCTCCGCGACGCCCACGCGGACCTCGACCGCGCCGTCGACAAGTGCTACCGCCCCGCCCCCTTCGCGAGCGAGCGCGCCCGCGTCGAATACCTCTTCGATCTCTACCAGCGCCTCACCGCGCCCCTGACCGCCCCCGCCAAAGGCCGCGCCAGGAAACGCTGACCGGCCCCCGCGCCACGCGCCCTCCTCCGCCCCGCCGGCCTCAGCGCATGGCTTCCTCTGTGCCCTCTGTGCCTCTGTGGTGAAGTCGAGTCCGAGTTTTGGGCTGTGTTTCGCGGGCGGGGACGCCCACGCCACCCTCAGCCTGGCAAACAAAGGGACGCCCGCGTCGTAAAACGCGGACGTCCGGCTGTGCGCTGTCAGGAGGTCCCGCCGGCGTCTTCACGCCCGCGGGTGGGACTTGTCGTAGTTCTCTTTGACGGTCTGGCCGCTCAGGTGCGTGTAAATCTGGGTCGTACTCAAGCTCTGGTGCCCCAGCAGCTCCTGCACGCTGCGCAGGTCAGCCCCACGCTGCAGCATGTGCGTCGCAAAACTGTGCCGCAACGTGTGCGGGCTCACCGACAGATCGAGCCCGGCGTCCAGCAGGTACTTGTCCAACTTGCGGCGGACGCTGCGCGTGCTCAGCCGCCGGCCGTGCTTGTTGATAAACAGCGCCTCGGCGTCGAACGTGGTCGCGCGCGGGTCGTTTCGCCGCAAATCGAGAAAGTGCAGAATCTGTCGCACGGCGCCCGGTCCGAGCGGAATCACGCGGCGTTTCTTGCCCTTGCCGGCGACCCGCACCACGTTGCCGGCCAGGTCAACATCGCCGACATCGAGCGCGATCAGCTCGCTAACGCGCATCCCGGTGGAATACAGCGTCTCGAGCATCGCGCGGTCGCGCGCCCCGAGCAGCGTGGTCGTGTCCGGATTCGCCAGCAGCTTCTCGATCTGCTCCACCTCGAGGTACTTCGGCAGGCGCTTGTCCTGCTTCGGCGTCCGGATCGCCGTGACCGGGTTGCTGGTCAAATACCCCCGGCGGACCAGGAACTTGTAGAAGCTCCGCATCGTCGCCAGCTTGCGCGCTACCGTGCTCTTGCAATAGTTGTGCTCGCGCAGCTCCGACATCAGGTCCCGCACATGGTCCGTGTTCACTCCCAGCAACAGCCGGTTCAGCTCTTCGCTGATCGTGCCCGGCGGCGGCGCAAGCTTGGACATGTCGTCGATCTTCCCGTTGCCCGCGGCCGACTCCGCGGCGCTGCGCTGCCGCTGGAAGCACAGATAGCCGCAGAACTGCTGCAAATCGGCGGCATAGCACTTGGCCGTGTGCGGGGAAAAGTGGCGCTCCGCCTGAAGATAATTGACGAACTGCTGAACGAGGCTGGCCTGTTCGCTCGTGCGTCCATCGCCTTCGGAGAGGCCGGTTGGGTTGTGGGCTCCGGTTGCCATAATAGTGTTCCACATTTCGCTTGCCCTGTGCCGCAATAGCGGCGGTCGTTAGCCCTGCTCCAACGGGAGGACCGCCTCGCACTCGCATTGGGACAGTTGCTGCCCCATGCGGTACGACAGGACGGCGGCGTCAAACCAGTCGAACTCGCAATCCGGATCGTCGGCGAGCATCACGAAGCTGCCCAGGAGATCCGCCTCGCGTCCTTCTACGTAACGAAAGACGTAGCGGTGTTCCCCTTTGACCATGCTCAGACTGCGACGCGCCGGACTCATAACTTCGCCTCGTTCGGCTGGACCGCCGTGCGGTCACTAGCTTCCAGCCGTTCCGTCGTCAAGATTAGCTCCCATGTGCAATAACGGACGTAGAGTTCTTGCGATTGAACGTACTTCCTCCACGCATAGGGGCTGTCATGCCCCTCACGCTTGGCGGCGTAGGCGCGAACTTCTGACAGCGTTTTCTCATCCGCCGCGTTGAAGACGCGCTGAATCTGTCGGCAGGGGCCAAAATTCCTATGGTCTGATAACTCGACAGCGACAGTTCCTGCATTCGGGGACGCTTCCGTCCCAAAACTCACCGGTCCATCGTCTGGTTTGGCTGAGTACCACTGCATTATTAGGCCGACAACCGGCGGATAGTAGGGATTATACTCGGTCACCGCAACAACCACGGTAGCATCGGCTCCCAAAGCACTCGCCAGGGCTATAGCGTCTTCCGGGGTCTCCACGGCGCGCTTGCCGCGCCGCTCGAGTTCCGCTAGCGTCAGATTCACCGGCACGACCGCAAATCCTTCAAACGAAAGGAATTCCGATGCGATCAGGTCGGTCAGTTTCAGCGGGTCAAAGTCCTGACTCCCGCTTAAATTCAATACCGGCGCCAGCGCCAGAACCCGGGGTGTCGGGTGTGGCGACGGACCCGTCGGATTGCGCTGCGCACAACCCGCCAGAGCCGTTACGGTTGAGAAAATCAGCACGGCCCGCCAACACGGGCGATGCACGAATTGAGCCAGTGTGGCCATCCCAGCCTCGGCGCCCATGGCGCCCCTGGCCCGCCACATGATTATAGGCCGTGCGTCAATACGTTGTACACTGGCAATTTGCACGCCAACCTCACCCGGCGGCCCCGAAAGCCACCCAGCACCACATTTCTGAGCGCGGCGTCGCCCCTGGGCGGACGCACACCAAGAGACCGCCGGACCGCTTGGTTATCGGTACGACTGAGGCTCAGGATTGACCGCCGAGGGGGTAAATGCGCGGTTGCTACTGTGCTGCCTCGTTATGAACCGCACATAATCTGGGTGGAGTGGGCGTCCCGCCCGCGCCTCGGGCGGCCAAGATGGCCACCCCACCCATGCGCGCCGGCCACCCCACCCATGCGCTGACATTGTAAGTCACTGCACTACCGGTCGAGAGTCGCGGTCGCGTTTCCGTTTTTGGACGGACCCGCCTGCTCAAGATTCTCGGTAACAATGCCGGGAGTGAGAAAAACCGGCAACGTGATGACGTCCGCGGGTCGCCCCGCCGGATAAATCTGGTTGAGCGGCACACTGTTCCGCCCAAACGCGAGCAAACGCTCGGCGATCACCGCATCTTTCTTGGTGTAGTCGCCTTCCAGCGGCACGACGCCCAAGCTCTTCATTCTGGCCCGCGTCGAGTCGATTTCGAGCGATGTGGCCTTGTTGGTCTGGCACGTGACACACCACGCGGCGGTGAAATCGACGTACACCGTGTAGCCGCGACGGGCGAGTTCCTCGTCTAATCCCGGCCGCCACGGCTGCCACGGAATGTGACCGTTCCAATCGGACGCCGCCACCGCGGCGAGCACCTCGTCCGGGCCGTGCGCCTCCGCCACACCCGTGCCGCCACCCGCTGGCGCGGCCTGCGCCGCCTTTTCAACGTCATACATGAAGAAGAAGCAAAACCAAACGCCGAGCGCGACAATCGCCAGGGCGTGGACCCACGCGAGCACGCGGCCGCGCGTCGTCCAGTTCAGGCCGACCTGGCCCAAAAGCCAAGCCGCCAGGCCCAGGAAGGTCAAGAACGCCGTTGTCCACGCCACGCCGCGCGCGTCCAGCATCCGCGCGATGATCAGCAGCAGCCAAACCGCGGTCCCCAGCAGCACAAACCCCATCACCTGCTTGAACGTAACCATCCACGCGCCCGGTTTGGGCAGGAAACGCAACCAGCCGGGGTAAGCGGATAGCAACACGTATGGGCTCGCCATCCCGAGGCCCGCACCGCTGAAAACCAGCAGCGCGATGACTTTGCCCTGCGTGGCGGCATATGTGGCAGCGGAGGCAAAGAACGGCGCGGTACACGCGGTCCCCATCAGTGTCGCCAGGAGGCCCTTCAGGAACGCGCCGGTGTAACCCTCGCGGCCGGCGGCTGCGTCAAGTGTGGACGCCGCCGTGCCCGGCAGCACGATTTCGAATACGCCGAAGAGATTGAGCGCAAACAGGAACAGGATTGACGCCAGGCTGATGACCACCCAGGGGTTCTGCCACGGAACTTGCCCATAGGCCGTCAGGATCCCAAACACCCAGAACCAGACCATGATCCCCGCGCAAAATGCCAGGCCGAGGCGGAGGATGCGGCCGCGGTCTTCCCCGGCCTGCTTCACGAAGCCGATGATCTTGATCGAGATCACCGGGAACACGCAGGGCATGACATTCAGGATCAGCCCGCCGAGAAACCCCAGCAGCAAGTTCCACAGCAAACCCGTGTCGGGCTGCGTCCCCTGCGCGACCGTGCCGGGGGTGCGCAGCGGATGTGCGGCGGACAGTGTACCGGGCGGCAACATGGCCGCAAACAGCGTACCGCGCGGCAGCGCATCGGAGGGCGGCTCGGTCGCCGCGTGTACCCCGAACCGCACCAGCGCCTCGGCCGTTTCCGGTGGGTAGCACGTGCCGGCGTCGGTGCAGCACTGGTAGGTGAACAGCAGCCGCAGTGCGACCGGCCCGCCGGTAAACTCGCTGTCAATGACGGTGAACGGCGCACGAATCTTGAATTCGCCGCTTTGCTCGCGGACCTTGCCAAAGCCCTCCATCTCGCGCACGTGGGCCGCGGGCCACTTCTGCTCGTCGAAGCGCAAGCCGTCGAGGGGTTCGATGTACAAGCGCGTCGGAATCAGGCCCTCGACGCCGGGGTCGCGGTCCTGAATGTGGTGCCCCTTCCGGACTTTGATCGTAAGGACGACTTCGTTTTCCTCGTCGATGTCCACGGGGTCGCGCGACACCGCTACGCTGCTGCCCTCGATGTACTTCGCCTGCCCGAGCGGCACCGGCAGGGTCTCGCGAGTCTCCTTGAAAAAGTCGGCCTGCGCGGTCCCCGCGGCCCGCGGCCCGACTTTGAGCGTCAGGGCGGCCGTCGCGTCCATCGGCACGCACAGCCCCTTGCACACGAGTGCATGGACCAGTGTCTGGACCTTGGCCGGACCCGGCGGAACATCCTTGGCAATCTCAATGGTCGTCAGCACCACCACCCGGCCGGCCAGCGACAGGAACTTGGCGTCGCCTTCCTCTTCCAACTCGGGCGCTGGGAAGCGTAGCTCGCCGAAAGTCACCCCTGGCGGGGCCTCGAAGGCAATTGTCGTCGGCGCCCCGGTATCGAGGATGATCGGGTGGTAGATGTGCCAACCCTTCTCGATCGTCAGCTCGACGGCCAGCTCCGTCTTGCCGCCGGGCGGCACGGACTCGTCGGCGGCGCGCAGTGCGGCGGTGAATTTCGGCGCCGCGAGAGGTTGCAGCAGGGCAAGAACCGGAACCAGGAGCGCAACGACGTTCATGTGGGCGATTCCTTCACCACGACGGAAAACCAACAGTATAACCGCTTTTGGCGGCGACGATTCCGCGGGCAGCGTCCGGGACCGGTCGGTTCCGGTCTGGCCGCGCCGCGCCACCCGGACAATCTCAAGTCCCCAGTCCGCGGGTATGATGAACGCGGTGGCCGACGCCGACCGCCGGCGACTGGGTATGTGATCCTTCGTCGCTTATCGGCCCTACGAGTTCCTCAATGGGCACCACAGACCACAAACCGCTTTCCGAACTCCCCCATCGGTTCCGTGAGCGGCTTGCTGCCCTGCGCACCCGTTGGCGTGACTACCGGGACGAGTGCCGCGAAACCCCGGGCATCGCTCGGCACCGCCCCCTTCTGAAGATTGGAGCTCTCATCCTGGTCGTGCTCGCCGCCATCCTCGGCGTCCGCTGGCTGACAAGCTGGATCACTCCCGGCGGCTCCGCCTCGCTGGCCGATCAGCGGACTCCGACCGCTACCCTGTACGTGGCTTGCACCAACCCCGGCTGTCGCACCTTCTTCACCACGCTGCAGCCGATGGACTTCAAGAACTGGCCGCTGAAGTGCGCGGGGTGTGGCGCCTTGGCGGTATATCGCGCCACGCAGTGCCCGACGTGTCGCCACTGGCACGGCCTCGCGCCCGGTGGTCCCGTTGGTTGTCCGTTCTGTGCGGAAAAAACGCAGCAGGCCGAGCCCTTCCCGACATCCCGCGCCACGCCGCACCATTCCGACGACGACGAAGACCCCTGGCGTTAGCGACCGAGCGGCGCCAGGCGCGTGCCCTTGGGCCGCCCACGCGGCTTTGGCGCCCGGATGAAAAAACGCCCGGAACATAGGCACGAGAAAAAGGCACCGCCCGGATCGAGGGACCCGGGCGGTGCGTGTTGCAGACGAAAAAAGTCGCCGCGCTCGCGTGAGTTAGCTCCGACGTCGAGCGGCGAACAGGCCGGCTAGTACGACGAGGGCAAGTGAGCCGGGCTCCGGAACGTAGGTGAGGCCGAGCGTGTAGGTGCCGGCGTTGCTGCCCGGGGTGATGTTGCCGATCGTGCTGCCGAAGGTCGTATTGTAACCGCTGGTGACGATCGTGTACGCGCCGGCCGCGAGCGTCGAGCCGTGGAAGCCGGGCGTCAGATCCGGGGCGGCAAGAGGATCGGCCGCGCCGTAGCTGAATTCGCTGAACAAGCCGGGGCCGTCGTCATCGCTCGAGGCGACGAAGTTGCCGAGGCTGTCGTAGATGGCCATTTCGGTGTCGGTCATGCCGCCCGTGCCGCCGCCGAGCATGCTGATGTTGAGGTAGTCACTGGCGTTGGCGACGCCATTGAAGTTGAAGGTGAAGAAGTCGAGGCCACCCGCGACGTGCGAGCCGGGGGTGTTGACGGTGACACCGTCGCCGAGCAGGGTGCCGAGGTTGCCGCCACCGTTGGTGATGACGTTCGCGCCGAACTCGTAGGACACGTTGTCCCAGATCTGTTCGGGCAAGCCGGCGGTGCCGTCCTGAATGCTCTCGAACCATTCGAGGCCGACGGTTCCACCGTTGCTCAAGGTGAAGGGCGTGACGTTGACGGTGGTGGGGCCGACCGCGAGCGTGCCGGTGTAATTGCCCACGGTCGAAGCCTGGTAGTTGAAGGCGGTAAAGCTCTGGCCAGAGCCGGGGGTGAATCGAACGCGTGCCTCGTTCGCATATGTACCGAGGGCGACTTCGGTGAGCGAACCGGTGACGCGGAGAGCGCTGACGCTGCCGCCGCCAGTGGCGATCCAGGAGCCGAGAATGTTGTCGGGGTCGCCCTGAGCGTCGATCGACGCCTTGTTGGTGAACGACGCCGTGCCGTACACCGTGAAGGTACTCATGCTAGCGACGGCCGAGGCCGCGCACGTCGCGGCGGCCAAAAAGACAAGGAACCGTTTCATCAGTAACTCCTCCTCGGGACACAAGATACCGCTGGGCTACACCGCCCAGACGTTCGCTGTGCAAACCACTCGTCTGTGAGCGAAGCCGATGGGCGCACGAAGCACGAGTCGCCTCGGGCCCAGATCGTCGAAAAGCGACGACACACTCTCCTCGCGGAACTACGAGGTATCGCCCATTCTCCACCGTGGAGGCGGCGATCACGATCACGAGGCTGGTGGCAGACGCGACGATTTACAGTTAGGGAGAAAATCCCGCTGTGCGCTAACAACCTCCTCCTATACAACCCAAGTGTATCGACGTGGGTAGGACGTGTCAAGACGAATTTGACGCCGATCGCGGCGGGCGGCTTCCGACCGCCCCCGCGGACCCGCCCTGCTCAGGCCGTTGCGTGCGGCCGCTTCTTCGCAACGGGGTGCGACACAAACGCGATCTGCGGGCTGTCCGGCCAGCCGGAGACGTGAATCTCGCTGCGGCCCTCGAGCAGCCCCACCAGCCGGCGGCCGATGAAGACCTCCCGCCAGCCGGTCAGCAGCTCCGGCTGCTGCTTCTCAACCCCCGCCAGAAAGTCCAGCAATTCACGCAAACGCTGCGTCCCGCCGAGAAGCGCGCGGCTGAGTCGCTCGCCGTAGCAGATGGCTTGCGTGGTTGCCGAGAGCAGGTCCAGTAGCGCGGCGGTCAGCGCGGTTTCTTCCCGCTGTTCGTAAGGCTGCGGCCAGTCACTCTTCGGCGTGCGGACCGCGTCGACGATCAATTCCACCAGCTCGCGCACCACGGCCTTGTTGCGGGCTTGCGGAAAGCCGCGCATGACCTCGAGCTCGGACGCCTGCTGCGGACGCCGCCGGGCGAGTTCAACCAGGATATCGTCCCGCATCAGGGCGCGAATGGGGCGGTTTCGCGACTTGGCCCAGTGTTCGCGCCATTCGACCAGCCGGGCGAGGACCACCAGCCCCAGCCCGTCGAGTTTCTTGCTGCCCTTGAGCCGCATGGCCCGGTCTTCCACCGGGGCCCGGTAAAACTCGCGGTCCTCGAAGCACCTGAATTCCTCGGCCACCCACGCGGTGCGCCCCGCGCGTTCGATTTGCTCCGCCAACCGCTCCTGAACGGTCGGCAGGTAGATCACATCTTCGACCGCGTAGCGAATCTGGGCCGCCGTCAGCGGCCGGCGCGCCCAGTCCGTCAAGGTCTGTCCCTTGGACAGCCGCCGCTGCAGCAGCGCGTCGACCAGCCGCACCAGGTTCAGAGGGTAGCCGTGCCCGACGAATCCCGCGGCGACCTGCACGTCGTAGACGTTGCGGGGAACCTCGCCGGTGGTCTTCAGACAGACTTCGAAGTCTTCCTTGCCCGCGTGCACAATCGTCAGCACCGTCGGGTCGATCACGAGCTCCCAGAAGGGCGCCAGGTTCAGGTCCGCCGTCGTGTCGACCAGGGCGGCCTCCCCGTCCGTCGAGACTTGGATCAGGCACAGGTTCGCGTCGAAGGTGTCGTCGCGGATAAACTCGGTGTCGAAAGCAAAGCGGCCCAGCGCGCGCCACGCGCTGCAGTGTGCTTCCAGCGTCGGCTGGTCGGTGATGATCTCGGGCGGTCGCATCGAGCCCGGCGGTGGTCCACTGCGCCGCCCCGTCCCAACGCCTTGGACGGCTGCGGCACGTATCAGAGTTCTTGTGTTAAGTACCTACACCAGACGCGTAATCGTGTCCAGGGGTCGCGCGGCACCACGCTGGGCGTGGCCCCACGGTGGTATTATCGGTGCGCCGCGAGCCCCGACTTGCTCCGCTGGCCCGCACGGCTGAGGGCGGCGCAGCTCCTGCGCTAGCCAGCCACGCGATGCACGCTGATCGGAGCGCGGCGGCGTCGTGATCTAAGCCTCGCCGATCTCGAGGCGGGTGAAGCGATTGACCGTCAGGTTGGGCGTCGCGCCGCGCAGGTAGTTGCCGACCGACTTCTTGTCGTCCTTCACGAACGGCTGCTCAAGCAGCACGATCTCGGAGTACCAGCGGTCGAGCTTGCCGGTCACGATCTTGTCCACGATGTTCGCCGGTTTGCCCTGGACCTGGTCCACCGCGATGCGGCGTTCCTGCTCGACCGCGGCCGGATCGACCTCCTCGCGGCGCGTGTACGTCGGCCGCATGGCCACGATGTGCATGCACACGTCGGCCGCGGCCTCCGCGGGACAGGCCGCGCTGAACTCCACCAGCACACCCTTGCGCCCGTCGTGGTGTACGTAGTGCCCGAGCTGTCCACGCAGGCTGGCCACGCGTCCAATCTTGATGTTCTCGCGGATCTTGTTGACCGCGTCGTGCAGGACGTCGCTTAGCTTGCGGGCCGGCTCGCCGGGCACGGGCTGCGCGAGAAGGGTGTCCGCAGTCGGGTCGTCCAGCGCCGCCGCCACCTGGGCGGTCGTCTGGGCCAGCTTGACGAAATCGTCGGTGCCCGTTACGGGCTCGGTTTCACACAGCACCTCGACCAGCGCGCCGCGCCCAGCGGCGGCGTCGATGTGGCACGTCACGCGCCCATGGCTCGTCGCCCGATCCGCCCGCTTGGCGACCTGCGACAGGCCTTTCTTGCGCAGCAACTCGATCGCCAACTTGTCATCGCCCTGGGCCTCTTCGAGCGCCTTCTTGCATTCCATCATCGGCAGGCCCGTCTTGTCGCGGAGGGCCCGCACCATGCCCGAGCTAATCTCCATCGCTGGACTCCTGATATTTCTGTGCCGAATGGGGCACCGGCCGGTAGCCGGTGTCCGTAGCGTGTCACCGGACCCCAGACTACGCTGGCGCCACATCGCCGCCGGCCGCGGCCACGTCAAGCGGCGCCGTGGCGGGCGCGCTGACCGGTTC
>JAGVEP010000395.1 GCA_020058145.1 Phycisphaerae bacterium
CTCTTCCGATCTGGCGGCGGCGGTACCCGGGCGGTCGTCGTCGCAGCCCTCCTGCGTAGCGAGCACGGCGCGCTCAAGACCTCCGTGGAGACTCTCGCGACGGCAGCGCGGCGCACGGCGCCCGGCGGCAATATCGAGTTGGATGCCCTCGATCGCCGGCTGCGCGGTTTGCACGCCCGCCTGAGCGGCCGGGAGGACACCGTGGGCCAGCGGCTGCAGATCGACGCCGACCGGACGGCGCAGGCCGGACACGTCGCGCACGTTGATTCGCTTCGGCAGCAGGTCCGCGAGCTCGAGCGCCGCCGGGAGGACGTAGTCGCCAAACTGATGGGTACCATCCAACGGCTACGCGGCCTCGATGAGACCGTACGCCAGCGCACGCAGGTCGAGGTCCGCGTGCAGCAGCGCGAGGCCGAAGCGAAGTGGTTGAGCGCGCGCCTCGAACGTGTCGAACAGGAGCTCGCGACCCTGCTGGCCGAACGGGCGGAGCCGGATCGCCTCGTCCTGGCTGACCCGACGTTGACGACGGTGGGGGTACCGCGCTTCGTCGCGGCGCTGCTGGCCACGTTGATTGCGTTCGCCGCCACATGGATCATCGCCGGGGTCCTGGGGCCTCCAGGGCGGCGTGGGTCCACGGCAGGAGCTTGACCCGTGCCCCGTCGGGGGGCCGGTGTTAAACTCCGCACTAACTCTTGAAATCGGGAACAGCGGGATGCCTGTGGACATCGAAGCCAACTGGGTCAGCCTGGCCGTGCAAATAGCCCTCGTGCCGCTGTTGTTGGCGCTGTCGGGCAGCTTCTCCGGCAGCGAGGCCGCGCTATTTTCGCTGACCCGCGTGCAGCTTGAACGCGCCGCGACGAGCCCGAACCACTTCCGCCGTCTCGCCGTTCGGCTGATGAACGAACCCAAACGGGCGCTGCTCATCATTCTGGTCGGCAACACGACCGTCAACGTGCTGCTGTTCGCGAATTGCTACGTCCTGTTTAACCAACTCGCACGGCACGTCGGCGGCTGGATTACCCCCGTCGGCGCCATGTTCAGCGTGCTGCTGGTCGTTTTGTGCGGCGAGGTGGTGCCCAAGGTCCTGGGCGTCAGCCTGGCGGATCGGCTGGCCCCCATCGCGGCGGCTGTGGTCAACGCCACGAGCTATGTGGCCGGCCCCGTGGGCCTAGTGATTGACCGTATGCTGGTCGTACCATTTGAGCGCGTATTGCTCGGCGCGCCGGCCCGCGCTGAGTCCGGCGGAGCCGCACTCTCACGGGTGGAGCTGAAGGCTCTGCTCGAGATGAGCCGGCGCGGCGGGGCGCTGCTGCCGCTGGAGGACACGTTTCTGCGCGCGATCATCGACCTGGGGCACGCCCGCGTGCGCGACGTGATGGTCCCGCGCGTACAGATGACGGGCTACGAGATCCACGGTTCGGCCGACGGGCTGCGCGAACTGATCCGCAGCACCCGGCACAAGAAAATACCCGTGTACGACCGGACCATGGACAACATCATCGGCCTGGTCTACGCGAAAATCCTGTTCTTCAACCCGGCGCGGCCGCTGCGCGAGCTCGTGCAGCCGGTCCGCTTCGTGCCCGAGCTCATCACCTGCGAGCAACTGCTGGTACACTTCCGCGGTACGCGCAGCCAGCTCGCCATTGCGGTCGATGAGTATGGCGGCGTGGCCGGTCTGGTCACGCTGGAAGACGTGATCGAGCAGATCGTCGGTGAGTTGCACGACCCCGAGGATCGGCCCGCCGCGGCCGAAATCCAAATCTTGCCCGACGACCGGTTTGAAATCAGCGGGCAGCTCAGCGTGCACTATTGGGTCGAGGCGTTTGGTCTGCCCAAGCAGATCGAGCGCGTCGCGACCGTGGGCGGTTTGGTCATGGCGCGGCTCGGACGCCCGGCCCGCGTCGGCGACGTGGTGCGGCTGAACAACGTCGAGTTGTGCGTCACGCAGATGCGTCGCCGCCGGATCGACCGCCTGGAACTGCGGCTGCTGGACGCGAGTGCGCCGGGAGGGGGGCCGCCATGACGACGCTCGTGCTGCTGTTGGGAGTCGTGGCGGGCCTCGTGCTCAGCGCGTTCGTGTCGGGCGTGGAGACCGGCGTGTACTGCCTCAACCCGGTGCGGCTGCGCGTCGCCGCCGAGCAGGGCGACCCGGCCGCCCGCCGGCTGGAACGCCTGATGCGTCGCCCCGAGAACCTCGTGATTACGATGCTGCTCGGGACCAACCTGGCGGACTATTTCACGACGGCGTGCGTGGCCGCGCTGCTGCTGCGCGCGGGCACCGCGGCCAACCTCACCGAGGTCTACGCCACCGCGATCGTCACGCCGTTGATCCTGGTATTTGGCGGCATCATTCCGAAGGACTGGTTTCGCCGCGAGGCCAACCGCCTGCTGCTGCACGCAAGCTGGCTGGTGCTGGTGTTGGTGCAGGCGGCCCAGGCCACCGGGCTGGTGTGGCTGCTGCGCACGCTGTCGCACGCCCTGGTCCGGCGGGTCGACCCGCAGCGCGCGGGGGTGCAGATCGACTTGCTGCCACGGGCTCGCGCGCTACACCTGTTGCGCGAAGGCGTGGCGCGCGGCGAACTCACCAATCTGCAACGCGATCTCATCGAGCGCGTCCTGAACCTCTCGGACGTGCGCGTAACCGACGTGATGATCCCCCGGTCGCGGAGCGCGGTCGCTGCGGTGGATCTGCCGCGCGACGAGTTCCTGCGGATCGCGCGGATGGCCCATTTTTCGCGACTGCCCGTGTATCGCAGCAACCCGCGACAGATCGTGGGCATCGTGAACGTCTACGATGTGCTCACCGACCCGGCCCGCAAGCCCGTCGCCGAGCACGTCCGTCCGCCGCTCGCGCTGCCCGAGAACGTCAGCGTTTCCACGGCCTTGCTGCGGTTGCAGCGCGCCCGACAGACGATGGCGATCGTGCAAGACCGTGCGAACCACTGCGTGGGAATTCTGACGCTCAAGGATCTCGTCGAGGAGATCGTCGGGGATCTCGAAGTCTGGTGAGGTCGAGCTGGGAGCATCGGCGTCCCGCCGGTGCGAAGTGGACTTTCGCACCGGCCAGAGGCCGATGCTCCCTACATGGCACGGAAGACGATGCAGGTGTTGTGCCCGCCGAAGCCGAAAGAGTTGCTCATCGCGACGCGGACGTTGGCGTCGCGGGCGGTGTTGGGCACGTAGTCGAGGTCACATTCGGGGTCGGGGTGGTGCAGGTTGATGGTCGGCGGGAGCGTGTGGTGCTTAAGGGCCAGCACGCAGGCAATCGCTTCGACACCGCCGCTGGCGCCGAGCAAATGGCCAATCGAACTCTTGGTGCTGCTGATGGCAACTTTGTGCGCCGCCGGCCCGAAGACGGTTTTTACGGCCCGCGTCTCGGCGATGTCGCCGAGTATTGTGCTGGTACCGTGCGCGTTGATGTAGTCGATGTCGCCGGGACTCAGCCGAGCGCTCTGGATCGCCAGCCGCATGGCCCGGGCGGCGCCGCGGCCTTCCGGCTCCGGCTGGACGATGTCCGTAGCGTCGGAACTGGCGCCGAAGCCGATCATCTCGCCGAAGATAGGCGCCCCGCGCCGTCTGGCGTGCTCGTACTCCTCCAGGACCAGCAGCCCGGCCCCCTCGCTGAGCACAAAACCGTCGCGGTCCTTGTCAAAGGGGCGCGACGCCCCCGGCGGATCGTCACGGCGTTTGCTGAGCGCCTTCATGGCGGCAAACGCGGAAATGCCCAGCGGGGTGAGCGCGGCCTCGCTGCCGCCCGTCATCACGACGTCGAGTTCGTTGCGGCGGATGGCGTGGAACGCTTCGCCCATCGCGCTGCCGGCCGACGCACAGGCCGTCGCGAACGAGGCACTGGCCCCCTGGAAGTTGAGCGCCATCGAGACGTGGCCCGGGGCCGCGTTGGCCATCAGCTTGGGAATCGTGAACGCCGATACTTTATCCGGGCCCTTCTCGATCAGTCGCAGATGCTGTTCTTCCATCTCCCGCAGGCCGCCGATGCCGGAACCGAGCATGACGCCGGCGCGGGTGGGGTCAAATTGTCCGTCCTGGAGGCCCGTTTGCTGGAAGGCCAGCTTGGCCGCGGCAAACGCGAACAGCGTGAAGCGGTCCATCCGCTTGGCCTGGCGCACGTCCATGAACCGTCCGGGCTCGAAATCCAGGCACTCCCCGCCGATGTGTACGTCCTGGTTCGCGTGCTCGAAGCGCGAGAGCGTGCGGATACCGGAGCGGCCCGCGACGAGCCCGCTCCAGTAGAGCTCGACGGACGCTCCCAGGGGGGTAATGGCCCCGAGACCGGTGACGACAACGCGGCGCACTTCCACGACGGGCCTCCCGCCGGCTACTGGGTCTTGGCGCTTTCGAGGTGCTTGATGATGTAATCGATGGCCATGCCGACGGTTTGAATCTTCTCCGCCTCCTCGTCGGGTATGCTCATCTCAAAGGCGTCCTCGAACTCCATGACCAGTTCGACGGTGTCGAGCGAGTCGGCGTTGAGGTCATTGACGAACGAGGTGTCGCGGGTGATCTCGGTCTCCGCCACACCCATCTGGTCCGCCACGATCTTCTTCACCTTGGCTTCAATTTCAGCGGCTGATGGCACGGGGTTTCTCCTGCTGCTCCGCTCATGGCTTCCCCATTGGAAGCCGGACACTATCTACCGGCACCCCCGGCCTTGTGCAAGGGGTGTGGCTCCGTTTGGCCAAGTCTGCGGCCACACCGCGCCTCCGGCACCGCCTTTGGCGCCCGGGAGCAAGTGCGCATCCGCGTCGGCGGTCACGTTGTAATTGGGGGGATCATAGTGGGCGCGGGGCGGGTTGCCAAGATGCCGGACGGAAGCTGCCCGACGGCGGGTCCGCGACGCTTTAGGCGGCCCGTGTTCGACATGGCGGCAGGTGAACCGACGATCCGCCCTGCGCGGAAGCCCATCAGAACACGAAGCGCCAGCGAGTGAGACCAGGAGGACGCACTCGCTGGCGCTTCGTGTTCCGAA
>JAGVEP010000481.1 GCA_020058145.1 Phycisphaerae bacterium
CGGGGGGCACCTCGGTCTTGGGCGGCGTGGTTCGCAGCGGCGGCGGACGCTGCGCCTGCTGTTGCTTACGCTTGGCCAGCACCGCGCCGGCGATCGTGATCGCCAGCACGATCCCGAGCTTGATGAGCCCGCGAGGATCATCGCCGAAGTCAAGTGGCGGACCGGCGGCCAGAATGAGCGTGCCCGGGCTGATCACGGATGCGGCCCTGTCTTGCCGGGCTCGGTCGGGGCCGAGGTCTTGCCCGCGATCGTCTCGCGCATGCCCGTGTCCGCCTGGATGTTTCGCATGCGGTAGTAGTCCATGATGCCGAAGTTGCCGCTGCGGAAAGCCTCCGCCATCGCCTTCGGGATTTCGGCCTCCGCGAGCACGACGAGGGCCCGGTTCGCTTCCACCTGCGCCCGGTTTTCCTGTTCCTGGGCGACGGCCAACGCCCGGCGCTTCTCAGCTTCAGCCTGGAAACGCTTCTTGTCAGCCTCGGCCTGATCCGCCTGGAGCCGGGCGCCGATGTTGTCGCCCACGTCGATGTCGGCGATGTCAATCGAGAGGATTTCGAACGCGGTGCCGGCGTCGAGACCCTTCGCGAGCACGGCTTTCGAGATCTTGTCCGGCTGCTCGAGCACGTCCTTGTGCGTCTCCGCGGCACCAATCGCCGCCACGATGCCTTCGCCAACGCGCGCGATGACCGTCTCCTCCGTGGCCCCGCCGACCAGCCGCGGGATGTTCGTCCGCACAGTCACGCGCGCTTTGACCTTGAGCTGAATGCCGTTTTTGGCGACGCCGTCGACCGTCATGCGGCCGGCCGCCGCGTTTGGGGCGTCGATGACCTTGGGGTTCACGCTGGTATGGACGGCGTCGACGATGTCACGGCCGGCGAGGTCGATGGCGCAGGCGGTGCGAAAATCCAGTGGAATCCGCGCCCGCTGCGCCGAAATCAGCGCCTGGACAACATTCTGCACCCGGCCCTGGGCGAGGTAGTGGTTTTCCAGGTCGGTGGTCGTGATGTCGGTCAGGCCCGCCTTCCAAGCCTGGATCTTCCGATACACGATCACGCTGCTGTTGACCTTCCGGAGCCACATCCCGATGAGCTCCATCATGGTCACTTCCGTCTTGGCGGACCACGCGGTGACCCACAGGCGGCCGAAGTTCAGGGCGACGACGATGAACGCCAGCCCGAGGACGATGGCGACCAGACCGACGATGACCCAAAACAACTGCGGCATAGTAGTGGCAGCAGCGAGCATGTGATTTCCTCAACTCAGATCAGCCCGAAAATAGAGACCGCAACTCGAAGCTCTTCTCTGCGTCCGCCGCGCTCTGGGCGTCTGGGCGGTTTCATCACGCGGAGTCCTCCGGCGGCAGTGGCCGGACGATCACGTTCATGCCGTCGCGGCGGATGACCTGTACCCGCCGACCGGCCACGACGTACTCGCCCTGGCTTTGCACGTCGATCACTTCCTGCCCGAAACGGGCCTGCCCGCCGGGTCGCAGATCGCCGGTGACCACGCCCACGTCGCCGACCTGCGCGCCGCTCAGGTGCGCGTCGGAAAGTGCCAGTGTTCCGGCATCCGGATTCGCCAGGACCATGCCGGCCGCCACCCGCGAGCGCGGCAGGTACCGAGCGACGAGCAGAATCCCCACGATCGAGACGATGACACTGCTGGCCATGACTTTCACGCCCAGGTACAGGCCGTCCCACGAGCCTTGCAGGCTCGGCAGCGAGAAGGTGGGCAGGTCGGGTTCGCGGGGCATGAAAGTGCCGAGGATCGCGAGCACGATGAGCGCCGTGCCGACCAGCCCAATCACCCCGACGCCGGGCATCAGGAAGATCTCGATCCCGAGCAGCGCGAGGCCCGCCACGAGCACGAGAATCGTCCAGATGCTGGCCAGACCGGCGGCGTAGGGGGCACCCAGGAAGATGGCCAACGCGATCAGGGCGGTCACGCCCGGCAGGATCAAGCCGGGGTGCTGGAACTCGACGTACGCCCCGATCATGACGATCACGAGCAGGATGCCGCGCAGCAGCGGGCTATTGAGCCACGAGGCGAACTGTTCCCAGCCGGTTTTGTCGAACATCACCGGGGCACGTTCCAGTTCCAGTTTCTCGGTCAGCTCCACCGTGTCCCGGGCGATGCCCTTGGCGAAACCGTACGCTACGGCGTCATACTGCGACATGGTGAGCAGCTCGCCGGCCCGATCGATGGGCTGGGGCACGCGGATCGTCTTGCCCGAGTCGGGCAGGGTGTAACTCTCCACGAGCCGCCAGGCGCGCTCGTTGGGATCGGCGTCATCAACGAGCTTCTTCTTGTCGTCGCCGGTGGCAAACTTGCGCGTGGCGGGATCGTCGAGCTGTTCGAGCCACCAGACTTCCTCGCCGACAGTGACCATGGCGCGGGAGAGCAGGGGGTCGTAGCCGTTGCGGGCGGCCGAGTCGCGGAATTCCTGGAGGATGGGGCTCTCGGCCTTGGCGCGTTCCGTGCCGCCGAGTTCCTGGACGCCGGTTGGCGCGACCATGATCGGGGCACAATCGCCGATCGAGGACGCCGGGCTCATCCAAATCTCGCGGCAAGCGACGGAGATCATGGCCCCCGCGCTGTAGGCGCTGGGGTGTACCCAGGCGACCGTGCGCATTTCTTGCGGCAGGTTCTTGATCAGGCGGCAAATGTCGAGGGCGCTGGTGACCATGCCCCCGGGCGTGTCCATCTCGAAGATGATCGTCGTGGCGCCGGCTGCACGGGCGTCGGTGAGTCGTCGCTCGATGCTGTCGCGCATGATGTCATTGATCTCGCCGCGGATGGGAATCACGGCGGCCGACGTGCGCGTCGTGGTGCGCGGCGCTTGAGCGGCGACCGGCAGTGCCAGTGCGAGCAGCAGAAGCACGAGCGCCGGGTTCTTCGTCCGCAGCCGGTGGTCATTACGACACCAGCCCATGCCGGATCCTCCGGGGGTGGCCATTCGGGCCCTGCCAACCAGGTGGCCGACTCCTGACACTGAATCATATCCTCTTCCCGCGGGCTTCGCGACGGGCCAGGACCCGCCACCCGGGTGCCTGCCACCCCCGACAGCCCCGACGTGCCTGAGTGCCTGCGTGCCGCTCTCCGCAGCAGCTTTATTCAAGCCTGGCGCAAGCCTTCCCGATATAGGCGCGCGTGAGTTCATCATCGGGACGAACAGCAGGCTTCTAGTGGAGAGCAATATGCCACCCAGAAAGAACACGACTACTTCCCGTAAAAACTACGACGCCTACGGCAACTACGACAACTACGGCTGGGCGGGCGGCACCGCGAGCCGCACGTGCGCAGCCGCCGGCACCTTCACCTGCAACTCGCCGCGCTACAAGACCGTGCGGAATGAGTGCCAGTGCCGCATCGGGTCGTACCGCAACGTGTACACCCAGTTCACCGGCGCCGGGATGACCACCTGGTCGCCCACGGTCGCGAACCGCTGGATGCGGTACGCGAACAACGGCTGGCAGGTGTTCAAGTTCACCAACGCCGAGTTCAGCCGCCATTTTGGCACAGAGTATGCGAACTTCAGCACGACTGTCGCCCGCCGGCAGCTCGCGCACAAGTTTGGCGCTTGCGTCAAGGACGTGACGAAGGGCAAGGGCAATTGTTGGCTCGTCGCCACGACCCGCACGCCCGCCGCCCGTCCGTTCACCAACTACGACTGGTGCTAACTCATGTAGCCCGGCTCAATGCGAGCCGGGCTACCGTGTTTTGAAACACGCAGCCGGCTGTTTGCTCGTCCCCGCGGCCCGTCACTTTCTCGTGACGGGCCGTTTGCTTGGCCCGCCCGCGCCAGCGACTAACGCGCCGGCGCGTCAGCCTGGCCGGACAGCGGAATCTGCGGCCGAAGCACGTGTTGACCCAACGTGTTCTCAAAATCCACGAATAGCATGCCATACGACCCGCTGCGGTCGCTCGGTAGCGTGACACGCACCTGGCCGGTCTTGGGGTCGAAGGAGTGGCGCACCGGCTTGCCGCCCAGGCGCGTCACGATGGAAGCGGGCACGACCTTGGGCAGCTCTGCGCCCCAGCCGCCGCGGGCGCTCAGACCGTCGTCCAGCGCGAGCACCGCTTCGGCCGGGCCCCGCGGCTTGTCGCGCGTGATTTTCACCAGCCGCACGCGCGGCAGCCCGGCCTGAGCCCAACGCGCCAGGCCGAGGAACAGGCCGTAGGCCTCGCGCCGGTTGTAGACCGGGTCGCGCAGCCGGGTTTCCTCCGCGGGGTTCGAATGAAACGACGCTTCGGAAAGCACGGCTGGAACGTCGGCCTCGCGGAGGACCGCCAGCCCGTTCTGGTACAGCAGTTCGTCGTCCAGAACAGCGCATTCAAGGTGCGCCGTGAGCCGCAGTGCGTCGTTCAGACCGGCGAGCAGATGGCGCGCGGCGCAGCGGCTCGCCGGGCCGTGTGCCGGCGAGTCGTGGTAGAAAAGCGACGTGTAGTTGGGCTCCGGCTTCCCGTTCGCGTTGTGGTGGATGGACAGCAAGAGGTCGGCGTGCGTTTCATTGGCGACCTGGGAGCGCTGCTTCAAGTCCGCTTTGTCGGGCAGATTGAGGCTCTGGTCCGTGTCGCGCGTGAGCGAAACACGGGCGCCGGCCGTGACGAGGAACTCGCGCAGGAACTGCGCCACGCGTAGATTTACTTCCGCCTCGCGCAGACCAGTCGGGCCGCGCTTCCAGGTCCCGCCGGGGTCGCGTTGTCCGACGTGGCCTGGGTCGAGGACGATCGTCACGTCTTTGAGAAAGCGGGCATACGGCGGAACCGGAAAATCCGGCTCCGGCAGATCGGTCCAGCGATAGCCCTGGGGATGGGTCGTAAGCGGGTCCGGTCGCGTCGGCAGCGGTGTCAGAGCGCTGCGTCTGGTCAGCAGAACCCAAACGAGAGCCGCCCCGACCAGACCGCCGAGCAGCGCTGCCGGCAGGTGCGTGCGGACGAGCCACCAGCGGTAGCGCGTGCTTCTTCGTCTGTGCTTCGTGCGTCGGGGCATGGGGTCCTTCGCGCGTACGGGCCGTGCGCGCCGCCGGGCTGCCACGGCGGTGTCGGTCGTGAGGCACGCGGGTTCGCAAACGCTACCCGAGGCCGCGCCCGGCTTGCAAGTATTGGCCGTCGGTTCGGAAAGGCCCTACAATAGTCCCAATGGACGAACCGCGCAGCGAAGAATTGGCCACGACGGAGCTCATGCCCCGACCGGATACTCAGGACGGGCGGAGCTTTGCGCTGGTTGCCGCCCGGATCGCGGCGGAGACCAAGGCCGAGAGCGTGGTGGTGCTCGACCTGCGCGGGTTGAGCACGCTGGCGGATTTTTTTGTCATCGGGACGGGCACGTCTGGGCGGCAGATGCACGCCGTGCTCGATCGCATCCTCGAATACGCGCGGACCGTGGAGCGTAAGCACTTCCACATCAGCGACAGCAGTGATGCCGCGTGGCTGTTGGCCGATTACGTCGATGTCGTGATTCACCTGTTTGACGAAGAGCATCGGAACTACTACGACCTCGATGGCTTGTGGGGGGATGCCCCGCTCGTGGATTGGCAGGCAGCGTAGCGGCGGCGTGCCAACGCCCTGTGTGTTGGGGGCGGCGACCGCGTACTGGCTCAGTACCGCGAAACTGGCCAGGTTCTCTCTTGATCGATACCCCTCGGTTGGCAATCTTCCTCTGATCCCGCGCGCGCAAAAAAGAAGGCCGCAGTTCCTGCTCCTTCCGGCCGGTACAGAGCCCGGCCGCTACGAGGAGTCGCGCGCAAAAAAGAAGGCCGCAGTTCCTGCCCCTTCCGGCCGGTACAGAGCCCGGCCGCTACGAGGAGCCTTCAGTTTCGATTTTCCGGCAGCCGTCCTTACCGCGACCAGCCGAAGTGCGAGAAGGCCTTGTTGGCATCCGCCATGCGGTGGATCGTTTCGCGCTGGTTCATGGCGTCGCCTTCACGCTTGTAGGCGGCCATCAGCTCGTCGGCCAGGCGGTGCGCCATCGGCCGGCCCGCCTTGGCGCGCGTCGCCTTGAGCAGCCAACGCATCGCCAGCGACTGCCGTCGGCGGGGGTTCACCTGCATCGGCACCTGGTAGTTCGCCCCGCCGACACGGCGGCTGCGAACCTCAACGTCCGGCTTGATGTTCTCCATGGCCTGCAGGAACACGTCGAGCGGCGGTACATCGGTGATCTTCTCCGCGATGCGCTCCATCGCCTCGTAGAACACCCGCTGGGCCACGCTCTTCTTGCCTTCCCACATCATGCAGTTGATGAACTTCGCCGCCATGCGGTTATTGAACCGCGGGTCGCCGCGAAGTTGTTTGGTCGAATTCGTAAAGTGCTTATATGCCATGCTGCACCGAGTTACTTCTTCCGCTTGACGCCGTACTTGCTGCGGCTGCGATTGCGGGCCTTGCCCTCTTTGTCATTGGTCACGCCGGCGCAGTCGAGCTTGCCGCGGATGACGTGAAAACGCACGCCCGGCAGGTCACGCACACGACCGCCACGCACCAGCACGATCGAGTGTTCCTGCAGGTTGTGATCGACGCCCGGGATATAGGCGGTGATTTCCTTCCCATTCGTCAGCCGCACGCGGGCCACCTTGCGCAGCGCCGAGTTCGGCTTCTTGGGCGTCTGGGTCTTGACCTGCAGGCACACGCCACGCCGAAACGGGCATTGCTCGAGGTCGCGGACCTTGGATTTCGCCACGACGTCGCGGCGGGGGTGTCGCACAAGCTGATTAATCGTCGGCATAAGGCTTCCACAGACTCACTGGGGTCCTAGCCGGCCCGAAAAGCCGGCAGCCCCGCTAGTATAGCAGCAGGGGGCGGTGTGCCAAGCCCCCCGACCGAAAAGTTTGCGGCCCTAATCCCCGAGCACTAGCCACCCGGTCCCGAACTGGCGCGGAACCGCCAGGTCGGGCGGCGGTCGAACCAATGAACCCAGCCCGATGAGCACGCCGTAGCGACAACGGCGCTTCTGCGCCCAATAGGTCGCTGGGGCCTGGACGCGGCGGCTGTAACGGCGCTGGAGCTGGTCGAGCCTCCGGGCTGTCAGATTGCCAACCTCTTTTACCGA
Organism: Phycisphaerae bacterium; assembly: GCA_020058145.1. Classification (GTDB taxonomy): domain Bacteria; phylum Planctomycetota; class Phycisphaerae; order UBA1845; family Fen-1342; genus JAGVEP01. The sequence continues at coordinate 7,046 of JAGVEP010000481.1, forward strand.
CGTGACTTCCGTGCTTCCAACCAGCCCGCCGCCGGTGCGTTTGAAATGAACGACGTCTCCGACGGCGATCCGGCCGAATGGCGAGCGGCGACTCCGGTAGAACCGCGTCTCTATGCGCTTCTCGCCGCGCAACAACGCCGGAACGATTTCCGGGCAGACGATGGCGACGTGCGTGCGGCGGGGCATGAGGTGCTCGAAAGCCAGGCGCAATGGATATCGTAGTTTGGATCGGAATCCGGGAGTACGGGCGATCACCCCTGTTCGGGCAAGCGGACCACGCCGCCGGAAAAAACGCGAACCCGCGCTGTCATCCGAGACAGCGCGGGTTCCTGAAGGGGGACACGACAGCTTCCACCACAATGATTCAATTCATTCCTAAAGCGGTCACGGAATCTCGCGCAGATTCCTGCAAATTGTGCGCGGCGCGGGTCGCCCAGTGGCCGCATCCGGCTTGCAATCCCCCGCTGCGCATTTATTATCGCGGTATGGCGAGCCGCACTTCGCAAAATCCGCGACGTAATCTCACGCCTCGACTCGCGGAACATGCCTCGATTCGCGGGGCGGTAGTCGCCGCGCTGGCTATATTGGTGGCGATAACGCTCCCCGGCTGCCAGGCTCCGGTGCCGCCGTCGGGTCCGACGCAGATCGTGCTACACGTTCCCGACTATGACGCGTTCGTGGACGCCTCGCTTTCGGTCCTGCGGCGGTACGAATTCACGCCGGACCGTGTGGATCGCAGTCACGGGCTGATCATCTCGCAGCCGACGACGAGCGGGCAGTGGTTCGAGTGGTGGCGTGTCGACTCGCTGGGCGGATATCAAACCCTGGAATCCAGTCTGCACACGACGCGGCGGATTGTCACGGTCAACATCCAGCCGGTGTCGGCGGGCGAGGATCGGGCGGGCGAATCACGGGAGGGCGGATTACAGGAGGGCGGATTGCGGGAGGGAGGATTACGGGCGGGCGAATCGCGGGAAGGCGAGGCTCCTGCCGAGCCGCCCACCGGCGGCACTTTCCGCGTGACGGTCCAAGTGAACAAGTCGCGGTTCAGCGCACCCGAGCGCCAGGTCACGACGCCGTCGGGGGCGCTCGTGCTCTACAGTGCAAAGACTCCGACGACGGAGGGCTTGGCTGGCCCGCAGAGCCGAGGCCTGCACTGGGTGCCGCTGGGGCGCGACGGTCTGCTCGAGTCGTTCTTCCTCGGCAAGCTGGCCGATGCGCTGCCGGACGTCGAACCGGCGGAGTAGCCGTGCCCCAGCCGTCCGCGGCGCGGTCCTACCGCCGCCGCAGGCAGACGAGCAGCGCGAGCGATGTCAGCGTCAACGGTTCGGGGATCCCGAAGTTGTCGAACGTCGCGTTGCCGTATCCGCCGAGGCCGATCATGTCGCCGCCGGCCGGGATATTGCCACGAGTCAGAGTGTCTTCGGCGATTCCGTTCATGTCGCGGTCAACGTTGAGCGTGATGTCGGTGCCACTCACCACGGTCCAGATGCGGGCGGAGGTGAAAGGCGTGACGTCGACGAAGTAGTTGCCGCCGGTCATTCCTGGCCACGCGCCGCCGTTGTTACCTTGATAGAAGAACACGCGCTCGAAGTCGCCATTCCCGTTGTTGTCCTGGACCTTGATGAAGAGGTTCTGGCCTGAGTTCAGGTACCGGGAGACCAGCGCCGCGTAAACGACGCGCGCGCTACCCAAGTAGTACACGTCGGCCTGGACGGTCGGCTGGGTCGAGTGGAAGTCGTTGAACGTCATCAGCTCATTAGTAGCGGTGGCCGCGCTGCGGGCCTGCTGATTCTCGATTCGCCAATCTCCGACCTGCTCGGTCCAATTCGGCCCCATGTTGGTGCCGTCTGGGCGGTTAAAGTCATCGGACTGGGCATACGCGAGGCCGCAGGCCGCCAAGCCCGCTACGAGAATAAGTGTGAGCTTCATCTGAGCGCTCCCGGTGGTGAAGTGCGCCGCGTGCCCGCACGGCTTCCCCGATGGTTGCCTCTCCTCTCGGGCCGCTGCGCGGCGGGTCCGATCCGATAGCCCGCCACCTAACTTCTAGTAACCGGTTTCGCCGAAAGTCAACCTTTGATGGCTGAAAAAAACTGACGTCGTCACGACAAGCCCGCTGCGTTTATCGGACGTAAGAAACGGACCGACGCAGAACCTTCTACGTGCGACGGTTCCGCACCCCTTTTACCGCCCCTGCCTCCGCGCCTCCGTCCGTGCGGGCCTTCCTTCCCCTTACGCGCCGATCGCCACCGGAATCTCGCGCTGCAAATCGCCTGCCGGGTCCACGGTCTTGGCGGGTCGCGCTTCCGGCTGCCGCAACGCCAGCGACTCTATCGGCGGCAGGTCGTCGAGGTCGGCCAGACCGAGGACATCCAGAAACTTGCGCGTCGTGCCGTACAGCAGGGGACGGCCGACCATATCCGCCCGGCCCACGATCTTGACGAGCCCCATCTCGCGCAGCCGGTTGAGCACCTCGCTGCCCGCGACGCCGCGGATGGCCTCAATCTCCGCGCGGATAACCGGCTGCTTGTACGCGACAATCGACAGCGTTTCGAGCGCCGCCGCGCTCAGCCGCGTCTGAGCCTGCGCCTTGTTCAGCCGGGCCACCCAGGGCTGGAACGTCGGCAGCGTCAGCATCTGGTAGCCGCGGGCGATCTCCTCGATGCGGAACGAGAGACCGGCGGCCTTGTATTTGTCGTTCAAATCGCAAATCAGCAGGCGTACCTGGGTGATCGAGCCGACACCGGCGAGTTCACCGAGGCGCGCCGCGCTCAACGGCGTGTCCGCCGAAAAGAGCAGAGCTTCGATGATTTGCGCCGGCTGCGCTGCGTCACGCGTGGCGTGCGCGAGGACGACCGCGAGCAGCGCCTCGTCGGGCGGCGCGCTGGTCAGCAACTCGTCACTGCCGCCGACGCCGACATCGCCGGGAGTGTCGGCGACCTCTTCCAGCAGCAGGGATTCTCGGATGTCCGCCGTAGCAACGGCTGCACCCCCGCCAGTCGCGTGATACTCATCGCGATCCATCGCGGCACCTCGCCGTCCGTGACAATGTCGCACCTCGCACGAAACCGAAATCAGCTTAGCCAGTTGGCGGTTGGATGTCCAGGGGCCGGCGCGGATTCGTGGCCGCTCCGGTCCGTGGCAGTTCCGGCGTGGCATGTTCACCCGAGCCGCGAGCGCCAGCAAGCGCTGTAGCGCCCGACCTCCGTGTCGGACGTCTTGGTTCACTATTTCTCGTCACTTTGCGCGATGGGTTCGCGCTCCGGTTCGGATTTGTCCGCAGATTTCGCAGATTTCGCAGATGAAGAGCGGATTAGGCGCTTGTACTGGAGAGACTCGGCGCCAAAGTTGAGGAGCAAGCCCACTTCCAGGCCCGTCGCCTTCAGGTAATTGATCACCTGGGCTTCATGCGCGCTCGTCAACGCGCTCACGGCCTTCAACTCGATGATCACGGACTCGAAGCAGACGAAGTCGGCACGGTAGTAACAGGCGAGCCGTTGGCCCTTGTAGGACACGGGCAGGTCCACTTCGCGCCGGTGAGGGACGCCGCGGGCCACCAGCTCCTGGGCCAGGGCCTCCAGGTAAACCGTTTCGAGAAAGCCGCAGCCAAGCTCACGATGAACCTCC
>JAGVEP010000244.1 GCA_020058145.1 Phycisphaerae bacterium
CACGGCTTCCTCGGCCGCCACCATACGCCGGGCACGCTCATTCAGATGCGGCCAAAGCTGGACGAACTTCCGCTTGAGTTCTGAGGGGGCTTTCATGCCCCCCAAGCATAGCTGCTTGGGGTCGTAGTGTAAATGTTATTTATTGACAGCGCCTAAGGCCCAAGACCGAAGGCGGATTCGGCAAGAGCTCTTGGGCGCGCCCTGCTCCCAAGCCACTTTCGATCGTAATCCTGCGAACCCACTGGTGCCAACCTGCTTGGTTGGACCGTGGTGGCCCCGCCGGCTGCCGTGGCCCGCGTGGAGCGGCGCCGCATTGACATAATCCGACCTTAGACTTAGTATCATTCCGTGATGCCGGATATCATCCAGGTTCTTCGCCGTCATGGGATCCAGGCGACGCCGCAGCGGATCGCTGTGGCCGAGTACGTCCTCGCGGCGAACACGCACCCGTCGGCCGACGAGATTTGGGAGCAAGTCCGCCGGCGGTGCCCGACCCTGTCCCGCGCAACGGTCTACAACACGTTGAAGCTGTTCGTTGACAAGGGGCTGATCAAGCTGCAGGTGCTCAAGGAGGGCACGGTCGTGTTCGATCCGCGGGTCGATGCCCATCATCACTTCATCGACGTGGACACGGGCAAGATCTATGACGTGCCCTGGAAGGCGCTCAAGGTCTCAGGCGAGAAGGCGCTGCGCGATTTTCACGTTCGCGAGTATCAGGTGATCATGCGCGGACGTAAGCGCAGGAAGTAGGTTCGGCGGTTCGTGTGTTGTTTTTAAGCGGAAGTGGACATCGTCTAAATATCGACATGCTCTAACACTGGCGCTTGTTCAGAAAGGAGTTCGCGATGGAGAAGAAACGTCAACTCACCACGTCGGCCGGCATTCCCGTCGGCGACAACCAGAACGCCCTGACCGCCGGCCCGCGCGGGCCGCTGCTGGTGCAGGACTGGCAGCTCTTTGAAAAGCACGCCCACTTCAATCGGGAGCGCATCCCCGAGCGCGTCGTCCATGCGAAGGGTTCGGGCGCGTACGGCACGTTCACGGTCACCGGCGACATCACGAAGTACACCAAGGCCGACATCTTCTCAAAGGTTGGCAAGAAGACCGAGTGCTTCGTGCGTTTCTCGACGGTCGCCGGCGAGCGCGGCGCCGCGGACGCCGAGCGCGATGTGCGCGGCTTTGCCCTGAAGTTCTACACGGAGGAGGGCAACTGGGACCTAGTCGGCAACAACACACCCGTGTTCTTTGTCCGCGACCCATACAAGTTCTCCGATTTCATCCACACGCAGAAGCGTGATCCGGCCACGAACCTGCGGTGCAATACCATGCAGTGGGACTTCTGGTCGCTCTCGCCCGAGAGCCTGCACCAGGTCACGATCCTGTTCTCGGATCGGGGGCTGCCCAAGAGCTTCCGCCACATGCACGGCTTCGGCAGCCACACGTATAGCTTCATCAACGCGAAGAACGAGCGCTACTGGGTGAAGTTCCACTTCAAGACCATGCAGGGCATAGCGAACCTGACCGACGCCGAGTCGGCACAACTCATCGGCCGGGACCGCGAGAGCCATCAGCGCGACCTGTACGAGTCCATCGCCAAAGGCGATTTTCCCAAGTGGCGCGTGATGGTGCAGGTCATGCCGGAGCGTGACGCCGAGAAGACGCCGTACAACCCGTTCGACCTGACGAAGGTCTGGCCGCACGGCGACTACCCGCTGATCGAGGTCGGCGTGCTGGAACTGAACCGCAACCCCGAGAACTACTTCGCCGAGGTCGAGCAGTCGGCCTTCTCGCCGGCGAACGTTGTACCGGGCATTAGTCATAGCCCCGACAAGATGCTGCAGTTCCGCATCTTCTCTTATGCCGACGCACACCGGTACCGCCTGGGCGTCAACTACGAGAGCCTGCCCGTGAACCGGCCGCGCTGCCCGGTCGCCACGTATCACCGGGACGGCACCATGCGGTTCGACGACAACAGCGGCGGGAATGTCAACTACGAGCCCAACAGTCGGGGTGGCCCCACCGAGGATCCGCGATTCAAGGAGCCGCCGCTGCACATCAGCGGCGACGCCGATCGGTACGACCATCGGCAGGGCAATGACGACTATACGCAGGCCGGCAACCTGTATCGCCTGCTCCCGGCGGCCGAGCGCGAGCACCTGCACCGAGCGATCGCGAACGCGATGCAGGGCGTGCCCACGGAGATCATCGAGCGACAGCTCGGCCACTTCGCCAAGGCCGACCCGGCCTACGCGGACGGCGTGCGGCAGGCGCTGCGCCTACATTAGTTGACCAACCTGGATGCGGCGAACGTCGTGGCCGTCGGCTGTGTTAAAGATAATCGTGAAGGCTAAGCTTGGCCGGCCCGGTCCCGGGGGCGGTAAGGCGGTTGCCCGGCGCAGCGGACGTATTGCTGTTCCCAGGCCGCAAACGCGGCGGCCAGCGCCGAACTCCGCAGGAGTAGATCGAACAGCCGGACCGGGTGGTCCGGTGGTAGAGCGTCGTCCAGGCGTTCCGTCCAGAGCACCTGTTGCTGACGAGGTAGTTCCGCTTGTCGAAAACCAGCCAGGCCGCATGCCTCCGGCTCCGTTCCGCCTGCGACGCACGCCTCGGATCCTCACGCTCACCTTCCCCTATCAATCCGCGTGCCAAATACTTCGACAGTCTCGCCAGCGTGGGGCTCGGACAGGAGGCTCGCCGCGCGGGGCGGCTAGCACGGTTTTGGACCACACCCCCCGTCTGGGCCACCAGGCGAACCGGGTTGCGAAAGCTCTCTTCATCTGATATGAGGATGAATTCACCCGGAAGCCGGCGATCCGGCACGCCACTTGCGCGGCGTATGAGAATTATGTGTACGGGCGGTTGGCCAATGTGTATCCCGGCGCCCCGCGCAGCGTGGGCGCGTGTCCGCTTTTGACGCCCTGCCCTGCGCAGGAGCCGCTATTAGGAGATGCTGATGCCCCAGGAAAAGATGACGGACTCCGGCACCAACGAGCGCCTGTTCAACCCACCGGCGAGCTTCGTGCAGCGCGCCCACATCAAGTCGCTGGACGAGTACAAACGCATGTACGAGAAGTCCATCCAGGACCCGGAGGGCTTCTGGGGCGAGATCGCCAACGGCTTCTATTGGAAGCAGAAGTGGAACAAGGTCCGCGAGTACGAATGGAAGGACAAGATCACCGTCAAGTTTTTCCCAGGCGCGAAGACCAACATCGCCTACAACTGCCTCGACCGGCACCTGGAGAAGCGGGCCAACCAGGTCGCGCTGATCTGGGAGGGCAATGAGCCCGCCGAAAGCAAGAAAGTCACGTACCAAGAGCTGCACGAGCAGGTCTGCAAGTTCGCGAACGTGCTCAAAGCGCTCGGCGTCGAGAAGGGCGACCGCGTCTGCCTGTTCCTGCAGATGATTCCCGAGCTGCCGGTCGCGATGCTCGCTTGCGCGCGGATCGGCGCGGTTCACTCGGTCGTCTTCGGCGCGTTCTCCGAGGATTCGCTCCGCGACCGTATTCAGGACTCGACCTGCAAGGTGCTGATCACGCAGGACACGGCCCTCCGCGGCAGCAAGAATGACATCCCCATGAAGACCAAGGGCGACGCCGCGGTTGCCCAGTGCCCCAGCATCGAGAAGGTCATCGTCGTCAAGCGTACCGGCCATTTCGTCCCGATGAAGACGGGCCGCGACCTCTGGTGGCAGGAGGTGATGGCCAAGGCGTCGAACGTGTGCGAACCCGAGTGGGTCGACGCCGAGGACCCGCTGTTCATCCTCTACACCTCCGGCTCGACTGGCAAGCCGAAGGGCGTGCTGCACACCACGGCCGGCTACATGGTTTTCGCCGCGGTCACGCACAAGTGGATTTTCGATTACCACGACGGCGACATCTTCTGGTGTACCGCGGACATCGGCTGGGTCACCGGGCACTCGTACATCGTCTACGGTCCGTTGTGCAATGGGGCCACCAGCCTGATGTTCGAAGGCGTCCCGACCTACCCGACCGCCAGCCGCTTCTGGGACGTGGTGGACAAGTACAAGGTCAACGAGTTCTACACGGCCCCGACCGCCATCCGCGCCCTGATGCGCGAAGGCGAGAAATGGGTCGACGGCCACGACCTGTCGAGCCTCCGCCTGCTCGGCTCCGTCGGCGAGCCGATCAACCCCGAGGCTTGGATGTGGTATCACAAGCACGTCGGCCGCGAGCGCTGCCCAATCGTCGATACCTGGTGGCAAACCGAGACCGGCGGCATCCTGATTACGCCGCTGCCGGGTGCGATCCCCACCAAGCCCGGTTCGGCGACGCTGCCGTTCTTCGGCGTGAAGCCGGCGATCATCGACGAGCACGGGAAGTTCCTCGAAGGCCCGGCCTCCGGCGCCCTGTTCATCACGGAGCCGTGGCCCGGCATCATGCGTACCGTTTACGGGCAGCACGAGCGGTTCAAGGAGATGTACTTCACGCGCGTCCCCGGCTATTACTTCACCGGTGACGGCTGCAAGCGCGATGCGGACGGGTACTACTGGATCACCGGCCGGATCGACGATGTCATCAACGTCTCCGGTCACCGGCTCGGCACCGCCGAGGTAGAAAGTGCGCTCGTGTCGCACCCCTACGTGGCCGAAGCCGCGGTCGTCGGTTATCCGCACGACCTGAAGGGCCAGGGCATCTACGCCTACGTCACGCTGAAGGTCGGACGCGAGTACACCGACGAGCTGCGCAAGGAACTCATAGTCCACGTTTCCAAGGAAATCGGCCCGATCGCGCGGCCGGACGTGATTCACTGGGCCCCGGCGCTGCCCAAGACACGTAGCGGCAAGATCATGCGGCGGATTCTCCGCAAAATTGCCGAGGGCCAGATCGACCAGATTGGCGACACCTCGACGCTGGCGGATCCCAGCGTGGTGCAGAACCTGATCGACCACAAGTAACGCACGTGAAGGTGGGCCTGACTCACCACGCTGGGCGGCACGCACGGAGGAACGCGTGCGTGCCGCCCCGAACTCGCCGGCCGGATCCCACCGCCAATCGTACGGTGCGTCCGTGACCTACCCGTTGCGCACGGCAACACGCAAGGAGTACACACATGACGACTGCGGCCATTCCCCAGGACCGCACGCAAACGGTGACCCCCGCCACGCGCTGGCTGGTCCTGAGCGGCGCGATCATCGTGCAGCTCATCCTCGGCACGGTGTACGGCTATAGCATTTTCTGGGCCCCGCTCGAAGCCAAGATCTATCCGCCGATCATTACGGAAGCTGAACGAGAAACCCACATCGCCGGCGGGCAGGAGCTGGGCAACGTGACCGTGGTGGCGGACGCGGCGGCGGCGAAACGGCTCGGCGACACACGGCAGGGATACCTGAAGTACGCCTTCGCCATTTGCATCCTGTCCTTTGCGGTCGTGATGGTGATTGCCGGCCGTATCCAGGATGTCACCGGGCCGCGGTTCCCCGCGGTGGTGGGCGCGTGCTTCATGGCCGCGGGCTTTGTGCTGGCCGGGTTGATGAACAACCCGTTCGTGTTCCTGCTGTCGCACGCGGCCTTTACCGGTGCGGTCGGGATCGTCCTGCTGATGGTGTTCCACGTTATCGCCGGCAAACTGAACCCGGACGAATACCCCATCATCCGCTATGCACCGCTCGGCATCACCGCCGCGGTGGCCGTGGCCGGCGTCACGCTGGGAAACCAGTATGTAGGCCACAACGGCGAATTCGATCAGTTATTCCTGCTGTGGGGTACGGTCGGTTTCCTGGCCGGTGCCGGGATCGGGTTCGCCTACGTTTGCCCGATTGCAGCGCTAATTAAGTGGTTCCCGAAGCAAAAGGGCCTGGTCTCGGGACTCGCGGTCGCGGGCTTTGGCTTTGGGGCGTACGTGTTCAAGGACCAGACCGTCGGGGCGCTGGCGTACATCAATGCCCGCGGCGTGCTCGATTTCTTCCTCGTTCACGCGGGTGTCTGTCTGGTCGGCATTACGCTGGGTGCCATGCTCCTCCGCAACCCGCCCGGTACGCCAGCAAAGGTCGCGGGCGAATCCGACTGGCAGGAAACGCTGCGGCGACCCGCGTTTTACGTGCTGTGGCTGATGTACTTCAGCGGCGCTCTGGCCGGCCTGATGGTCATCGGCATTGTCGCTGTCTTCGCGGGCGAGCAGCTCGTCGAGGCCCAGAAAGCTGCCGGCGCCGCGCTCGACGCCGCCGCGACGAAGGCGCTGCTGATCAAGGGGGCGGCGGCGGTCGGTTATCTGGCGATCTTCAACGCCCTGGGCCGGATCGCATGGGGCTTGCTCTCCGACCGGATCGGCCGCACCACGGCCTTTGTGGCCATGTTTGTCTTCCAGGCCGTCATGATGTTCCTGCTCGCCGGTATGAAGACCGAGTTCACGATTGCCATCGGGGCCTGCATCGTCGGTTTCAATTACGGCGGCATTTTTGCCCTGTTCCCCTCGGCCACGGCTGAGCTGTTCGGGGCGAAGAACCTGGGGGCCAACTACGGCTGGTTGTTCACGTCCTACGGCATTGCCGGCCTCGTGGGCATTGCCGCCGGCAACACCGCCAAGACGATGACGGGCAGCTACCAGGCGGCGTTCGTGCTGGCGGGGTGCTTGTGCGTGGTCTCGGCGATCCTGGCAATCGGGCTGCAACTCGCGCGCCAGCGGGCGCCGGTGGTCGGGTAGCGTACCGCTTAGGAAAAGCAGCATCCGCGACGACCCGCTAGCGCCTTCGGCTAGGTCGGCGGGGGTTGCGCATGGCCCGCTGGCCGCACGAACGACAGCGGTCTGAGAATCGACCAAGATCGCCGGCGAGTCGCGCAAGTCTCGTGACAATAGGGTGTTATGCGCTGGGAGGTTTTTTCTGCAAATGATTGACATATAAAGCAAATGAGTTATATATGTACCAGTTGCTTGAGCACGGTGTAGGCGGCTGGACGCGAGGAGATCCAAGCATGCTTGGTAAGCGACGGGCGTTCACGTTGATCGAGTTGCTCGTGGTCGTGGCCATTATCGCCCTGTTGGTGAGCATTCTGCTGCCCAGTCTGTCGGCGGCGCGGCGGACGACGCGAACCGTCCTGTGCGGGACGAATCTTCGGCAGCTTGCCACCGGTTGGATGCTGTACGCGCAGGACAACCAGGACGTCGCCGTGGCGGCCCGTGCTCCGACGTTCGGCGGGGACGGCGTGTATTTCGTCGGCAATGGCCACAAATACCGCCCGCGGTGGCACATCCGGCTCGGGACGGCGGTAGCGATATACGCGTTCGATACGCCCAGCCGTGAGGACGTCCATCAGAATATCACAAACCGGTTGCTGCTCTGTCCGGAAACGCCGGACTGGACCAGCGAACGCAATACGGCCTACGGTTACAACTACCAATTCCTCGGCAATGATCGCTTTCGGCCGGGGACGGAGCGGTTCATCCGCTTCCCCGTGAAGATCTCGGCCGTCCGGGCGGGCGGCACGGTGTTGGCGGCGGACGCGCTGGGCACCGCGGCGGAGTTGGCGGAGAACGCCAGGAAACCGTACCGCAAGGATGGCGGCGTCGACCTGTCGGCGGTGGGCAACCACGCGTACCTATTGGATCCGCCGCGGTTGACGGACAACAGCGACCGGTGTGACGCCGATCGGCGGAGTGCCCCTGATCCGCGCCACGCCGGCAAAGCGACCTTTGTGTTCTGCGACGGGCACGTGGAGCTGCGGACGCCGGAGCGGATGCACTACCGGCAAAACGCCGACGGCAGCTTCCCCGTGTCAGACCCAAACACGGCGAACGTGCTCTTCAGCGGCACAGGGCGCGACGACGATCCGCCGCCGAAGACGCTCGGCGGGTGAATGACGGGCGGGGGGGTGGATTTGCCAAGTTCTCCGCGCCGCCGCATAGTATCGCGCGGTGAGCGTGATGACGTGCGCGAAGCTGGACGAGGTCTTACCGGAGATTGTGCGGCGGCTGCGGGACGCCTTGCAGCCGGAGCGGATCTACCTGTTCGGCTCGTGCGCGCAGGGGACACCGGGTCCAGACAGCGATGTGGACATCCTGGTCGTCGTGCCTGAGTCACCTCTGGGCTTCTACCAGCGGGCGGCGGAAGCGTCACGAGCGCTGGACGACGTCGACGTGGCGATCGACGTGCTGGTCTACACACGCGCGGAATTCGACCGCCGGGCCGCGCTGCGTGTCTCGCTGGAGCACACGGTCGCGCAGAAGGGCAGGCTGATGTATGCCGCCTGAGGTCGGCGAGGTGCTCGCCGTCGTCCGTACCGTCTGGTTTTTCGTGACCGCGCGTTTGCCGGCGGACGCTGTGCCGCCCGCGGTCGAGGAGTAGCTATTGATGCCGAAGAAGTCGTCCGACGTGAGCAATGCAGCCTTGGCCCCCACGGGCAAGAAGAAGATTCTGTGGGCCGACCGCGACATGCCCGTGCTCGCCCTCATCCGGGCGCGTTTCGAAAAGCGCCAGTCGCTCAAAGGCGTACGCATGGGCTGCTGCATGCACGTTACGTCCGAAACGGCAAACCTCATGCGGACGCTCAAGGCCGGCGGCGCGCAGGTGGCACTGTGTGCCTCCAATCCGCTCAGCACCCAGGACCCCACCGCCGCGAGCCTGGCGCAGGACTTTGACGTCCCGGTCTACGCCCGCCGCGGCGAAAGCGTGAAGGTCTTCTACGACCATTTGCACGCGGTGATTGACACCAAGCCGCAAATCACGATGGACGACGGCGCCGACCTGGTGAACACCTTGCACACCAAGCGGCAGAAGGAAGCCGGCGGCATCCTCGCCAGCATGGAGGAGACGACCACTGGCGTCATTCGGCTGCGCGCCATGGCCCGCGAGGGCATCCTGAAGTTCCCCGTCGTCGCCGTGAACGACGCCGACACGAAACACCTGTTTGACAACCGCTACGGCACCGGACAAAGCACGCTCGACGGCGTGGTCCGCGCGACGGACGTGCTGCTGGCCGGAAAACACATCGTCGTGGCCGGCTACGGCTGGTGCGGGCGC
>JAGVEP010000208.1 GCA_020058145.1 Phycisphaerae bacterium
ATTCCGACAGTCTCGCGAGCCTGGGGTCCGCGCAGCGCGCTCCGCGGAGGACCCCACGCTGGCGCGTGGGGCTCGGACAGGCGGCTCGCCGCGCGGGGCGGCTAGCACAGTTTTGGACTACACCCAGCCGACCTGGGTTGGGAGTTTCACACCTCTGCTGTGAACGCCACCACTTCAATCGGTCGGTCGAGTGCGATCCCCAGGTCGTACAGCGACCCCGACCCCACCACGTACCGGCAGCGCACCACCTGCCCACTCACGGTCCGCGACCGGGCCTGCGCATCGCGCAACGTGATGCGGCACAGCGTGCGCGGATAAACAAACCGCGACGCCAGCACGCCGAGCCCCTCGCGACTGAGATTGCGGCCCGCGGCCTCGTGCCGCGTCGCCGGCGCCCCGGTTTCGGATATTTCCAGGGTCAACCCCAGCGAGCGGTACGCAAAGCGCGGCGACAGCCGCACGTCGAGCCCGCGCGGCGGGCCGGCGTCGCGATCCAGGCGGTCGAGCCAGGTTTGCAACACCTCCGGAGCCAATCGCAGACCGGTGTGGACGCTGGTTTTCATGTTCGCGGCTCTCCTGGGGCGGCGGCCGGCGCAGCGTAGCGGCAGCGCTGGCGGGCTACGCGTACCCTGATGCGCAATATCGGCCGTGCGGACGGAGAAGTTGACGACCCGCCGCGGGCCGCGGTACAAACCCCTTTCGGATGCACGGCCCCAGGGGTCTTGGAGCAGCGATGCGCATTCTTATCACCGGGTCCAGCGGCCAGATCGGCACCAACCTCGGCCTCAAGCTGCTGGAACGGGGCGACGAGGTGTTCGGTCTGGATCGGCGTCCCAACACGTGGACGCAGCGCCTGCCCAGCGCCGTCGTGAATCTCGCCGAGTGCCGCGACGGTGACCTGCCGGTCGCCGGGGCATTTGACGCCGTCGTCCATCTGGCCGCGCACGCCAAGGTCTTCGAGCTCGTCGAGCAGCCCGAACGGGCGCTGGAGAACGTCACGCTGACCTTCCGCGTGCTCGAGTATTGCCGCCGGTTCAGCACCCCGATCATCTTCGGCAGCTCGCGCGAGGTTTACGGCGATATCCAGCGGCACGTCACCGACGAATCGCAGGCTGACTTCGTGGTCGCCGAGAGCCCGTACAGTGCCTCCAAGATTTCCGGCGAGGCGTTCATCTACTCCTACGCCGAGTGCTACAACCTGCCGTACCTCGTTTTCCGTTTCAGCAACGTCTACGGGCGCTATGACTGCGACCTGGACCGGATGGAACGGGTGATTCCGCTGTTCATTCGACGCATTGCGGATGGCACGCCCATCGTGGTCTTCGGCCGTGAGAAAGTGCTCGATTTCACCTATGTCGACGACTGCACGGCCGGGATGATCCAGGGCATCGACGCCCTGGTCGCGCGGCGTGTCAATCGCCAAACGGTCAACCTGGCGTATGGGCAGGGTTCAACGCTCGTCGATCTGGTAAACCTGATCGCCCTGGTGCTTCAGAAAGAGCCGAACGTGCGCTACGAGCCAGCGCGTCAGGGCGAGGTGACCCGCTACGTGGCGGACATCAGCAAGGCGCGGAATATGCTAGGCTATGAGCCGCACATGCCGCTGACCGGCGGCATCCCGCGGTCCATCCGCTGGCAGCGCGAAGTGGGTGTGCTGAAGTAGCGTCGGGCCTCCGAGCCCGACGGCATAGTAGCGTTTGGGTGGTATCGGCGTCTCGCCCGCTGACGTAGCGTCGGCCCCCCGTTTGGGTGGTGTGGGCGTCTCGCCCGCTGACGTAGCGTCGGCCCCCCGTGGCCGACGTCGAATACACGGTATTCTGCGATGTTCCAGGTAAGTCCCGCACTTCTGGCGCCGCTGGCGATGCTCTACGGCGGTGCTATCCGCGCGCGGAATTGGTATTTCGACTGCGTAGCGTCGGCGGCACGCCACGCCACCGTCCCGGTAATCAGCGTCGGCAACCTCACCGTCGGCGGCACCGGTAAGACCCCGCTCGTCATCGAGATTGTGCGACGACTCGTGCTGTCGGGCCGTCGGCCGGCCATTCTGACGCGCGGCTACAAAGCCGCGGCCGGAGCGCCCGCGGATGAAGTGCTCGAATTTTCCACCGCGTTTCCGAACGTGCCCGTGGTCGTGAATGCCAACCGCGTGGCGGGCGCCGTCACGGCCCAACAGAAACACAGAGCGAACTGCCTCGTGCTCGACGATGGCTTTCAGCACCGCCGTCTGCACCGCGATCTCGACATCGTACTCATTGACGCCCTGAATCCCTGGGGCGGTGGCCGACTGCTGCCCGCTGGCCGGCTGCGCGAGCCGCCCAGCAGCCTGCGACGAGCCGACGTGTTCGTCATCACCCGCGTGAACCAGGCTGAGCACGGGGCGGTCGCCGCCATCGCCGGGGTACTGCGTCATCACGCCGGTGACAAGCCGCTGGTGCTCGCCGCGCTTGAGGCCGAATCCCTGACGTTCCCGGATGCCGCGAGCAGGCCGCCGACGGACATCGCGGGCCGGCCGGTGCTGGCGGTGAGCGGGATCGGTAATCCGCGCACGTTTGAGAAGCTGGTCGAGAGTTTGGCCGGCCAGCCGGCGGAGTACCTCCGTTTTGCGGATCATCACCGGTACGACCCAAACGACGTAGCTCGCATCGTGGCCGCCGCGGGCGACAACTGGGTGGTGACAACTCGCAAGGATTGGGTCAAACTGTGCCCGCTCTGGCCCGATCGCGGCCCGCCGCTCGTGCGCCTGGACATGAAATTGACGCTCACGGCGGGCGCCCCGGAGTTTGACGCGCGGCTGCGGGCTGTGTGTGGCACCGGCTCATAGCCGGTGTCCGCCCGTGTGTGGCACCGGCTCATAGCCGGTGTCCGCCCGTGTGTGGCACCGGCTCATAGCCGGTGTCCG
>JAGVEP010000273.1 GCA_020058145.1 Phycisphaerae bacterium
TAGACCGTCGCCGCCGCCGGCGCCGGCAGGCCGAGCGTGAAGCCCGGAACCGGGATCGTCGTATTAACGTCGCCGGTTTTTGTATTCAGGGCCAGTACCTGCTGGTCTTTCGTCAGGACGTACGTTTGACCTTCGTGTACGGTCAGCGCCATGCGCCCTTCCGGCAGCTTCCACCGCAACCGATCGTCCGGGGCACCAATAACCGTGGTGTCCACCGCCACCAGCCCATCCGCGGGCGTGTATTGGTAGGCGACCTCCGGCGTCACCACCGGCGGCTCATACAGCGGCCCGGAAAACCGGGCGCGCCAGCGCACGTTGCCGTAGTTGAGGTCGAGCAGGTACAGGGACCAGTCCCGGCTCGGGACGTACACGCCCTCGTCGCGGGCCACCAGGTCGGCGCTCACGCGGTCGTACGCCGAGTACTGCCACCGCAGCAGGCGCCGCCCGTCGCGGCTGCACGCGAACACCGTGCCCGCCTCGGTGGCGAAGAAAACTGAATCGCCGGCGAGGGCGGGTGTGGAGGTGATCGCTGCGTCGGTGAGCACCTTCCATTCGACGTATTGGGTGCGCGGGTCGAGCGCGTAAAACCGGCGGTCCATGCCGCCGACCAGAAGCTGCGTACCGTCGGTGATCGCCGCCGAGCCAGCGGAGAATCGCAAGTCGCTGCGGCTAATGGGGTCGCCCGTGCGGCGATCGTAAACCTGTAAGTCAGATGGGGTTACGAACACGACCTGGTCGCCGACGTGGCACGGGCGTCGCAGGGCGTAGCCGGAGCGCGTCACCGGTTGCAGCCAGCGAATTACCCCGGTCAGGGCATGAACCGCGAAAACGTACCCGTCTTGCGTGCCGAGGTACAGTTGGTCGTCAACCAGGTGGACATCCTGCAGTCGCTGGTCCTGCTCAAGTGGCAGCGGGAGTTGCCAGAATTTTGCCAGCCCGGCTGCGTGCAGCGCGTCCGGGGCGAGGTAGTCCGGGTCCGCGGCGACGACTGAACTCGCGAGCAGGATGAGCAACGAGCCGATCAGCGGGCTGCGCATGAGGACAATCCCAGTACATCTACCGGTCTGCTCGTCCGCGGCCAACCCGGCAGCGCGGGGCGGCTTGGGCCGGTCGCACGCAGACTAGTGGGGGGGCCGGCTGCCGTCAACCGCGATCCTCCCGGGCGCACCTCGCCAAACGGCGTCGCGTGGCGACACCTTGCTTTCCCAGGGACCCCGTTCTATCTTGCGCAGCGGCCGGCGGCCGATTCACAGTCGGTGCCGTCGGTGTCCGCGACTGGCATGGTGGCCGGAACGCAACGGATTTGAATAAGGAGAGTGCGATGACGATGGCGCGGCGGTTAACGGTGGGTGTGGGTGCCCTGTTTGCTCTGCTGGCGGTGGGCTGCCAGAACCCGGACAAGCTCCAGCTCCAGGCCCAGGCGGACGAGATTACCAAACTACAGTCGGAGAACGCCGACCTGCGGTCGCGCTTGGCGCAGGCCATTGCCGACCGCGACGCGGCGCGCAACCGTGCCGCGGCGCTGGAGCGTGAGAATGCGGATCTGCGCGCGCGTTTGGCTTCAACGGCGCCGCTGGAGAGGATCAAAGGCTGGGAATTCTCGGGTCAGTATGCGTGGACGTCGCTCAGCACGGACTTCCTGTTCGATTCAGGCAAGGCGACGCTGCGGTCCGCCGCCCGCGCGAAGCTCGAACAGGTGGTCAGCGAGATTCAGGCGAATTTCCCCGATCGGGATATTTGGGTGCTCGGGCATACCGACACTGATCCGATCAACAAGACCAAGCACCTCTGGGCGGATAACCTCGACCTGAGCTGCAACCGTGGTATGACGGTCTACCGCGAGCTTACGAAGCTCGGCATCACGCCGAAGCGGATGCTCGCCGGCGGGCAGGGCGAGTACTTCTCGCGCGCGGAGAACTCGACCAAGGCCGGCAAGCAGCAAAACCGCCGCGTGGAGATCATCGCGGTGCCGCCGCGCGCGGCGACCGGCGAGCCCGCGGTGCTTGAGAAAACCGCCGAACCCGCGCTCAAGGGCGACGCGCTGACGCCGGTACCGAAGTAGATTCGGGATGGAGTTCAGAGCAGCGAGTAGCGAATTCGCACGCCGTCCGGCGCGCGGGCGCGGAACTCGCTACTCGCAATTCGCCTCGCGGCGGCCATTGCCGGATAGTTCATGGAAATCCTCCCGGCCATTGACCTGTTTGACGGAAAATGCGTGCGGCTCATCCAAGGCCGCTACGACCGCGTGATCGAATACGAACGTGATCCGCTCGAAGTTGCGGGTCGGTTTTGCGCCGCCGGTGCACGTTGGCTGCACGTCATCGACCTTGATGGTGCCCGCAACGGCGTGATTCGCAATTTTGACACACTCCGCCGCATCGTGGCTGAGACCGGGGCGCACGTGCAGTTCGGCGGCGGGGTGCGGGACGAAGCCGCGATTGACGCCGCTCTGGCAGCCGGCGCAGAACGGGTCATCATCGGCACGCGCGCGCTCCAGGACTGGGCTTGGTTCAAAGGCGTTGTTCACCGGCCACAGTACGCCGGCCGACTCGCGCTCGGGCTCGATGCGCGGCTCGGCAAGCTGGCAGTCCAGGGCTGGACGTGCGAGACGGATCAAGCGGCCGTCGACGTGGCGCGCACCGTCGCCGGCTGGCCGCTGGCCATTATTGTGTACACGGACATCGGGCGTGACGGGCTGCTTTTGGGCCCGAACATGCGGGCGATCCAGACACTGGCCGACGCATCGCCGGTACCGGTCACCGCGGCAGGGGGGGTCTCCGACCTGGAAGACGTCCGGCGGCTTGCGCAGCTCAAGCTGGAGGGCATCGTCATCGGGCGGGCCATCTACGAGCGGGCGATCGTGCTCGCGGACGCGCTCGCCGTGGCACACGGCGCGGCGTGAGAAGGTGGGAAGGTGGGAGCAGAAACGTCCGCCATCGCCAGTCCGCAGGCGGCTCCGAGGGCCTGGAGCTGCACCGCCCGCAGCACCTCCCCGCTGAGGCCGCGCAACTTGCCGAGCACGTACGCCCGGCAGACGCGGACATGGTAGAGCGGCTGACCGCTGGGGCCCCCGAGGTGCAGCAGGTCCTTTTGTTGACGGAGCCACGAGAGCGAGCGGCGGAACCACTTGGCGGCCTCGTTGGGGGTCATCAGCTCCTGGGGCAGTTCGGTCATGGCGGCAACCTCCGGCGGCGCGCTGCGTCGCGTGCGCCTACTATAGCCGCGCCGGAGGCGGCTGTCAAGGAAATCTAGGAATACTAACTCAGGCCGCCCCGGGGTCGGGCCGCGGGCCGGGCGGGTTGCCGCTGTCCGCGGCTCCGCCTACACTTGGGTACCGATATGGAACCGCTTGAGCCCTACATCAGCGCGCTGGCCGAAAGCGATTTCACGGCCGTCGGCATTCTGGCCCTGGTGGCCACCGGGCTGGCGGGCGCGATCCTCGTGCTCACGCACCTGCTCGGCCCCAAACGAGTCGGGCCACGCAAACACGCGCCCTACGAATCGGGCATGGAACCCGTCGGGGATACGCGCCGGCGGTTTAGTGTGCGGTTTTACCTGATCGCGGTCCTGTTCCTCGTTTTTGACGTCGAAATCGTCTTCTTGTACCCCTGGGCGGTGCTTTTTCCGCGCCTGCGGGACAGCGCACATCAGCCCTGGGCGCAGCCGCTGGTCGCCGCCGGTTACTCGCCGCTGTACCTCTTCCTGGCGATGGGCGTGTTCTTCGCGCTGCTCCTGATCGGCCTGATTTACGAATGGCGCCGGGGGATCTTCAGATGGAACTGAAAACCACCGCCGAGGTCGTGGGGGTCGGGTCCGGTGGCGGGGAGTACACGGCGACGCGCCTCGACTACCTCGTTGATGCGATCAAGAAGCACGGCATAAACTGGGTGCGGCGCAACAGTCTGTGGCCGATGCCGTTTGCGACCGCTTGCTGTGGCATCGAGCTGATGGCCACGGGGGCGAGCCGCTATGACATCGCGCGCTTCGGCGCGGAGGCGATGCGGTTCACGCCGCGGCAGTGCGACCTGTTGATTTGTGCCGGCCGCGTTCCGATCAAGATGATGCCGGTGCTGCAGCAGATTTATGTGCAGATGACCGAACCCAAGTGGGTGTTGTCGATGGGCGCGTGTGCTTCGACCGGCGGCGTGTTCGACACCTACGCGGTGGTGCAGGGGATCGACCAGTTTTTGCCGGTGGACGTGTATGTCCCGGGCTGTCCGCCGCGGCCGGAGACGCTGCTCGAAGGGATCATGCTGATTCAACGGATCGTGACCGAGCAGGGCGTGAAGAGCAGCGGCCAGCGTGGCCCTGGGCTCGGATTGGCGGTGCAGCCGCCGCGGCAGAAGGGTATGGAATTGGGAGCCGGTCTTGGCGGCTAGCGAATTCTGCATTTTGGATTTTGGATCTTGGATTTTGGATTTTGCTGGCTGCGAATCTGAGGCAGTCCATAACCCACAGTCCAAAACCTGATATTGTGACACGAAGGCTCTGGCGATGTCCACGGCTGACACAATCCACGCGATGCAGGAACGGTTTCCGGACCTCCATCTTGCTGCGCTGCCGCTCGTGACCTATGCGGATGGACGGACGTCGGACCAGCTTTGGATGCGCGTGCCGGCGGAGCGGCTGCTCGCGGTCGCGAAGTTCCTGCGTGACGATCCGCGGACGAAATTCGAGCAGCTTTGCGACCTCACGTGTGTCGACTACCTGGGTTACCCGGGGGCCGAGGATCGCTTCGGCGTTATTTATGCGCTCGTCAGTTTGACGCACGGTCATCGGCTGTGGCTCAAGGTGTTCGTGAACGATCCGCAGCCCGAGGTGCCGTCGGTGACGTCGCTCTGGCGCGGGGCGGAGTGGCCCGAACGCGAGGTCTACGACATGTTCGGCGTCCGCTTCACCGGCCATCCGGACCTGCGCCGGATTCTGCTGCCGCAGAATTTCACGGCTTACCCGCTGCGGAAGGATTATCCGCTGACGGGCCAGGGCGAACGCGAAGATTTCGAGGTTGTGACGCGGGAGACGGCGTGAACCCGATTTTGGATTTTGGATTTTGGATTTTGGATTGGGCGGCAGCGCCCAGGGCTAGCTGCTGTCCGACGCCAATCCAAAATCCGAAATCCAAAATCCAAAATTGTCGCGGGAGCTTCTGAACATGCCGATTTCCTACGACCTCGGCCTGAAGCCCACGACGCTCGAGCGCGATGCCGCGCACGAGGACCGCTGGACGCTCAATTTTGGGCCGCAGCATCCGGCGACGCACACCACGCTGCGCCTGGTGCTGGAGCTCGAGGGCGAACGCGTCATCGGCTGTACCCCGGACATCGGTTTTCTGCACAGCGGGTTCGAGAAACTCGGCGAGCACCTGGACTACAACCAATATGTCGTGATCGTTGAGCGGATGAACTACATCTGCCCGATCTCAAACGACATCGCCTGGCACATGGCAGTCGAGAAGTTGTTCGGGATCGATATCACGCCGCGCTGCAAGGCGCTGCGGACGATTCTCGCCGAGCTGGGCCGAATTCAGGATCATTTGCTGTGCGTTGGCTGTACGGGGCTCGATCTGGGCGGTTTCACTGCGTTTTTGTACGGCTTCAACGAACGCGAGACGATCAACGACCTGATCGAGGAGATTAGCGGCTCGCGATTTCACCCGAGCTACACGCGGCTCGGGGGGCTGGCCCAGGATGCGCCGCCGGGTTGGACGGACAAGGTGCTGGATTTCGTGCGGAACGGCGTGCCGCCGGCGCTGCGTGACGTCGAGACCCTGCTGCTGCGTAACCGCATCTTCATCGAGCGGACGAAGGGCATCGGCGTGATCGGGCACGACGACGCCATCAACTGGTCGCTCACCGGCCCCGTAGCCCGTGGCAGCGGCGTGAAGCGCGATTTGCGCAAGGACGAGCCGTATCTCTGCTACGCCGACAATTGGGATGGCCAGGGTGCGACCGCCGTCGACTTCAAGGTGCCGATCACGTATGGCGGCGATGTGTTCGCGCGGTTCCTTGTGCGGCTGGAAGAAGTGCGCCAGGCGTGCCGGATCATCGAGCAGGTGGTGGCGATGCTGCCGGAGGGACCGATCAACGTCGGCCTCGATGAGAACCTGACTCTGCCCAACAAGCAGGAGGTCTATTACTCGATCGAGGGCCTGATCCATCATTTCGAGCAGGTGATGACCAACCGCGGGTGGACCCCGCCGATCGGCGAGGCGTATTTCGCGAACGAGACGGCCAATGGCGAATTGGGGTACTACGTCGTCAGCGATGGCGGGCGGTTCCCTTGGCGGGCGCGGACCCGGCCGCCGAGTTTCATCAACTACCAGGTGTTTCCGAAGCTGCTCGTCGGGCACCAGATCAGCGACGTGCCGGCCGTGCTGAACAGCTTGAACATTATTGCGGCGGAGCTGGATCGCTGAGGGCCATGTGCGGATGGACGCGACGACGACACGAGCACCGACCTACGAGGATTTTGCGAGGTATATTCGAGCTGTGAAACACGTTCAGGAATTGCTCGAACGCACGACTCGCGCGCTCGACGCGGCCAAGCTGGACTATGCCGTCATCGGCGGGAATGCCGTGGCCGCGTGGGTCGCGACGATCGATCCGGATGCGGTCCGCACGACCAAAGACGTCGATTTGCTCATTCGGCGTGCGGACTTCGACAAGATCGCGCACGCCCTGCGACCCGTGGGACTTGTTCCAACGGAAGTTTTCGGGGTTTCGATGTTCGTCGAGGTGACCAACCCGTCGCCGCGCCGCGCGGTGCATCTGCTATTTGCGGATGAGATCATCTCTCCCCACGACCCGGCGCGCGCACCGCGGATCGAGAATGCGCGGCCGTGCGCACTTGGATTTCGCGTGATCCCATTGCTCGATTTGGTGCAGATGAAGTTGCTCGCGTTTCGCTTGCGTGATCAGACCCACCTGGTCGACATGCTCGCGCTGGGCCTGCTGGATGCGAGTTGGAAGGACAGGCTCCCGCCGGCCCTGCAGCCGAAGTACCAGCAGGTTTTGGAGCAGTTTGAGCGTGAAGAGCGGCGCTGAGGAGCAGCCGTGAGTTGGCGTACCATCGATCGCAAGACGGTTCCTGCGGACCACCTGGGCCCCGGCCTGAGTGATGCCGTGCTGCGGAGGATTCGCGAGTTCTTCCCGCGGTATCCCACGAAGCGGGCCGTGCTGTTGCCGGCCTTGCACATCGCGCAGGACGCGCTCGGGTACGTCTCGCTTCGCGCCATGCAGGAGATCGCGGAGTTGCTGGAGCTTACGCCAGCGGCTGTGATGGATGTCGTGAGCTTCTACACGCATTTCTGGACGCACCCGAAGGGCCGCAAGACGATCGTGCTGTGCCGATCCCTCACATGCGAGCTCATGGGGGGGCAGGACTTGCTGGCGGCCCTCGAAAACAAGCTCGGCATCGGCGAACATCAGACCACACCCGATGGCGAGTGGTCGCTGATGACTGAAGAATGTCTGGCGGCGTGTGACCACGCTCCGTGTATGCAGATCAACGAGAAGATGCACCGTTGCGTGCGGGTCGAAGACCTCGACCGCCTGCTGGCGGCCCCGGACAATGACCAGGTGACGATGCCGCGCAGCGAGTTGTACGACGCGCCGAGGGGCACGTAACGATGGCCTTCGAACCCGTGCTGATGAAACACGTTGGCGTGCCGCAGAGCACGTCGCTCGCCGTTTACCAGGCCGACGGCGGCTATGAGGGGGCCTCGCGCGCACTCAAAATGAAGCCGGACGAAGTGGTCGAACTGGTCAAGCGGGCCAATCTCCGCGGCCGCGGCGGCGCGGGTTTCCCCGCCGGCCTGAAGTGGAGCTTTCTGCCGAAGGACCGCAAGATCACGTACCTGTGCGTCAACGCCGACGAGTCCGAGCCGCCGACGTTCTGCAACCGCGTGCTGATCGACCACGACCCGCACATGTTGCTCGAGGGCATCCTGATCGCCGGCTTCGCGACGCGGACCACCGTGGCCTACATCTACATGCGTGGCGAGTTCACCGAGCAATTCCACGTGCTGCAGCGGGCGCTCGACGAGGCCTATGTGGCGGGCTTCTTCGGCCAGAACATTCTCGGCAGCGGCTACGACCTCGAATGCTATATTCACCGCGGTGCAGGCGCCTATGTCTGCGGCGAGGAAACCGGGTTGATCGAGAGCCTGGAGGGCAAACGCGGCTGGCCGCGGGTCAAGCCGCCGTTTCCGGCCGTTGAGGGGGCGTTCCGCCAGCCGACGGTCATAAACAACGTCGAGACGCTCGCGTGCCTGCCGCACATCCTGACCCGCGGGCTGGAATGGTGGCACGCGCTCGGGACGGCGAATTCCAAAGGTCCGAAGATGTACTGTGTCAGCGGCCCGGTGAACCGTCCGGGCTGCTACGAGGCTCCGCTCGGCCTTACCGTCCGCGACCTGATTTACGGCCCCGAGTTTGGCGGCGGGATGCGGAACGGCAAGCGGGTCAAAGCCGTTTTTCCCGGCGGATTGTCGATGGGCGTGCTCCGGGGCGATCTGTTCGCGAAGTCGCCCGACTGCAAGGTCGCCCCGCAACAGGACTGCGACGAGCTGGACTGCAGCCTCGATTTCGACGACGTGCGGCGGTACGACCTGCTCGGGCTCGGCACCGCGGCGGCGGTGGTCGTGCCGGACGACGTTGATATTCGCGACGTACTGGTCAATGTGGCCCGGTTCTATGCGCTGGAATCGTGCGGGCAGTGTACGCACTGTCGCGAGGGCACGACGTGGATGTATAAGATCGCCCAGCGTCTGCGGGCCGGTGCCGGGCGCAGCCGCGACCTCGACTTGATCGTCGAAATCGCGCGGAACATGGGCATGATGCCCGGCCTCAGCATTTGCGGCCTGCCGGATGGTGCTGCGTGGCCGTTGCGGACGCTCGTGGAGAAGTTCCGCCGGGAATTCGAGGCTCGTATTGCGGCTCAGGAACCCGCTGCGGCGGAGCGGTACGTCCGGAAGATCAACCCCGCCGTGTATGAGTTGCCGGTCTCACAGGGTCGTGCGCGGCAGCCGACCGGCGGGACGTTTCAGGCCCCGTTGGACGTGTAGCGGCCGGGCTCTGTACCGGCCGAGTAGCGGCCGACCCCCGTGTCGGCCGTGGAACACCGGCAAGATGCCGGTGCCACAGGAGTGTAGCGGCCGACCCCCGTGTCGGCCGTGGAACACCGGCA
>JAGVEP010000436.1 GCA_020058145.1 Phycisphaerae bacterium
ATGGACGCGGCGATCAGGCGAGCGCGGCGTGGCACGCCGCGACGGGCGTTGCGGTGCGCGAGCCATTCGGCCTTAAGGCGGGTCATGTCCACGCCGGTGGGGCATTCCGTTTTGCACGCTTTGCAGCTCAGGCACAAATCCATGACCTCGTCGAGTGCGGGATCGGCCAGCCCGCTGAGCAGGCCGCGATTCGACAGCGCCACGCGGAGAGCATTCGCGCGCCCCCGCGTGGTGTGCGTCTCGTCGCCGGTGACGAGGTAGGACGGACACATCGTGCCGACCAGGCTTTGGCGGCAGACGCCGACGCCGGTACACATGTTGGCCAGGCCGGCGAGGCCGCCGTAGGGCCCAAAATCCAGGCTGGTCACCAGTTGCTGCTGCTCGAAGCCCGTGCCGTAGCGGAGATTGGTGTGCATCGGCAGCGGGTTGACGATCTTGCCGGGATTGAGGATGCCAGGCGGATCGAAGACGGCCTTAATTTGCTTGAAGGCCGCGACGATGCGTGGCCCGTACAGCTTTTCGAGCCACAGCGAGCAAGCCAGCCCATCGCCGTGCTCACCGTTCATGGCGCCGCCGAATTCGAGGATCAGGTCGCAGACGCGCTCCGCGATGCGGCGCATGCGGGCGATGTCGGCGGCGCATTTGAGGTTCAGCACGGGCCGGACGTGCAGGCAGCCGACGCTGGCGTGGGCGTAGTGCCCGGTTTGCTCGATGCCCTCTTCCGCGAGCAGTTGATCGAGGCGCCGAATGTACGCCGGTAGCCGCGCGGGCTCGACCGCCGTGTCTTCGATGAACGCGTATGGCTGGCGATTGCCGGGGCGGGACATCAGCAGCCCCAGGCCGGATTTGCGCACGTCCCACACGTCGGCTTGGCGCGCCGGTTCGGTGACCACGCGGTAGGCGGTACCTGCGGTACGCCGTCTCAGGTCGTCTTGCAGCGCGTTCAGACGGGCGGTCAACGTGTCGGGCTGGTCGTCGAACAGCTCGCAGATGAGCATGGCCCGGGGTTCCCCGCTGAGGAACCAGCGTTTGCGGGCCATGACCGGGTTATTTTTGGTGGCGCTCAGAATCAGGTCGTCGATCAGCTCGACGGCGGCGGGCTGATGCTCCAGCAGCGGACAGACGGCCTCCAGGGCGGCCGGGACGTCGTCGAACTGCACCAGCAAAAGGCCCGTGGATTTCGGGAGCGGGATCAGCTTCAGCACAGCGCCGACCACGACGGCCAGCGTACCCTCGCTGCCGCAGATGATCGTCTCGGTGTTGACCCGGCCGGCGGTCGTGCGGAGGCGGTCGAGCGCGTAGCCGCCATTGCAGCGCAGCAGTTGTGGAAACCGGGCGGCGATCTCGTCTGCGCAGTCCCGGGCGACGTCGGCGAGGACGCGGGCGCAATCCGCGGCGCGAGCGGCATTGGTGGGTGATGTCTGACCAGTGGCAGCCCCGAACGCACACAGTGTCCCATCGCCGAGCACGACCTCGACACTCAGCACGTGGTCGCACGTGCGGCCGTAAAGCACCGAGTGCGCGCCGCACGAGTTGTTCGCGATCATTCCGCCGATGGTTGCGCGACTGCTCGTCGCCACATCGGGGGCGAACTGGAGGCCGTGGGGCTTGACGGCCACGTTCAGCTCGTCGAGCACGACGCCGGGCTCGACGGTGGCCGTCCGGGCGTCGGGGTCAATGTGCAGAATGTGGTTTAGATAGCGCGAACAGTCGAGTTGCAGCCCGCGATTGACGGCGCCGCCGGTGAGACCGGTTCCCGCGCCGCGCGGCGTGAGTGGCAGGCCGTGTTGGGCGCAGAGTTGCACGGTTGTCACGACGTCGGCGGTGGATTTCGGCAGGACCACGCCGTCGGGGACGATTTCGTAAATGCTAGCGTCGGTTGCGTAGAGGACACGCGACAGCCGATCCGTGCGCAGCTCGCCGGCCAGGCGGCCGGCCAGTTCGCGCTGGAGGGCAGCCAAAACACTGCCGGGTCGCGTCACTCGCGCGTCTGGGTGGAAAGATAGAGTTCGACGCCCATTTGCTCGATCTGGTCCTGCTGCTCCTCGAGCCAGTCGATGTGGGCATCCTCGTCCTTGAGGATGTCCTCGAGCATTTCGCGCGTGGCGGCGTCGTCGACCTGGTCCGCCTGGTGAATCGCCTTGTTGTAGGCGGCCACGGCCCCCGCTTCAGCCTTCAGGTCATGGGCAAGCTGCCGCGGCACATCGGCGCCGATGTTCACCCGGTTCAGCTTGTCGACTTTGGGCGTGCCCTCCAGGAACAGAATGCGGGCGATGAGCTTCTCGGCGTGCTTCATTTCGTCGATGGCCCGCCGTTCGATTTTCTTGTGCAGCCGCTCGTAGCCCCAGTTGGCGCACATTTCCGAGTGGACCATGTACTCGTTGATGGCCGTCAGCTCGTCGGCCAGCAACCCATTGAGCGTCGCGAGCAGCTTGGGATCGCCTTTCATTACGTGTCTCCAAATGCGTCCGGCGGCGCGTCGCGCTGGCCGCCAGCCGGACTCTACTGAGCCCGGGCCGGAACTGCAAGCCGCGCGGCAGGCGCGGCGCCGAAGGCGCGAGCAACTCAACCGCAATTGCCCTTGAACCAGCGGTGCCCGGCGGGGTACAATGCGAGGGTCAGGTGGTGGCCATGTTCACGATGCCGGGGCCGGAAAGATCGGGGTACAGCGCACGCGCGGTGTGCCGTTCGGCCCGGGCGAGCGGAGGGCGCCCACAAGCGCACTTTTGCTCCAACCACAACTCCACTCAGACTGGCCGAACGAACCCCGAACGCGAGCGGTTCGCGTCGGGACGCGGCGGCTCGGGCCGACAGGATGACTCGCTGCCGGCGTCGATTCATGGGAGGCAACGCACCGTGTACTGCAAAAAGACTAGGACGGCGCTGGGCTTGGGTGTCCTTTTGGTCGGTGTAGGCACCGTGCTGGCTGCAACCGGGCCGGACGCGATTCTCGGGGTGCCCAGCCATAGTGGTCGCGTGGTTACCGAACGGTCCTGGCCTTGCCCGCCGGACACGCTGTACGGGCAAGAGTCACGGCAGAGCACGGACCCGGGCTGGGGGGCGTACCCCAGCGCTCAGGTGACGTGGGGAACTCACCAGTGTTACGACACCTTCGACGGCGTTAGCGGCGCCATCGCCGACCTTCACTGGTGGGGTATGAGCCTCGTGCACGCGGGTGACTGGTTGGCGTGCGATCCGGCGGGCCTGACGTTCCAAGTTACCTTCTACTCGCCGGGCAGCACGCCGGGCGCGGTGTTTTGTGGTCCGTACACGGTGACGCCGACCTTCACGGTCGTCGACCATGTGCTCGGTTTCGACGTGTACTGTTTTGAGGTGCCCTCCCTGTCACCGACCTGCGGCGCCGTCGCGGGCTGGGTCTCAATCCAGAGCTTGCCGAACCCGCTGGACTGCGGCTTCCTATGGTTCAATTCCGAGACCGGTGCCCTGGCGGCTCTGCTGGACTCGACGCCGTTGAGCGACAACCTGGCGTTCTGCCTCACCGGTGAGCACATCCCGATCTACGGCGCCTGCTGCAACGATGCCGTTTCGGAATGCCAGGACAACCTCGAAATGCAACCGTGCCTGCAGGTCGGCGCCCGGTTCGCCCCGAACACGTCGTGCGCTGAGCTTCAGCCCCCGTGTGGCGAGCTCCCCGGCGCCTGTTGCTATGACGACGGCGTGTGCGTCCAAGTGCCCGCCCGGTTGTGCGGCTGCCGGCTCGGTGATGCGAATTGCGACGGCCGGGTCGACTTCGACGATATCAACGCCTTCGTCGCGGTACTGTCCGGAGGCTCGCTTCCTGGCTGCCCGCCGGGCAACTGCGACGTGAACACGGACGGCAGCGCTGACTTCAACGACATCGACACGTTCGTCGCGATCCTCGGCGGCGCGCCCGCGGCGCTCGGCATCTACCTCGGAGGGGGCACGGATTGCAGTGCGTGCCCGATGGTCTGCCTGCCGGGCAGCTCCCAGGAAAACGAGCCGTGC
The DNA here is from genome assembly GCA_020058145.1 of Phycisphaerae bacterium. Lineage (GTDB taxonomy): Bacteria > Planctomycetota > Phycisphaerae > UBA1845 > Fen-1342 > JAGVEP01. The sequence goes on from JAGVEP010000436.1 coordinate 3,988, forward strand.
TACACCGCTACGAACGGCGGCTGCAGCAGCGCGCCGCACGTCTTCGGCCACATCACTTGCGGCGAGACGATCTGCGGCACGTCGTACTGCGACGGCGCGACCCGCGACACCGACTGGTTCATCGTCGACGGCCTGACCGGCGCCAACATCTTCACCATCACGGCCGAAGCCTCCTTCGACTTGCAGTTGCTCTTCATCCGTGACCCCGGCGGCGATTGCGCCACCTACACGTACCTTCTGGCCACGGCCCTCCCCAACGCCGTGGCAACGATCACCACGAGCGGTCTGCCGGCTGACTTCTACTATGTGTGGGTCGGCCCGCAATTCACCAGCAGCTTCGGCTGCACCGACAGTGTCCCGCAGTACTGGGTCCACCTCGCGTGCCTGCCGACGACGACGGGTGCGTGCTGCATCCACGCGTGCCACGATTGCATCCAGACAACCGAGGCCGACTGCATGGCGATCGGCGGTCATTGGATGGGCGCGAACGTGTCTTGCGATCCCAATCCCTGCCTGCCGGCGCCGCAGGGCGACACCTGCGAGGATCCCTACGTCATTCCGCCGTTACTGCCGTTTGATGCCACGGGCAACACCTGTATGTTCGCGAACGACTACGATGCTGTCTGCCCCTACAACACGCCCCATGCGCCGGACACCGTGTACCGGTTCACACCGTCTGCCGACGAGCTCGTCGACATCACGTTGTGCCTGGACGAGACCATGTACGACACGAAGGCGTACGTATTTGAGGATACTTGTAGCGGCACGCCCATCGCCTGCAACGATGACTTCTGCATGACCGCCGGCTACCCGCAATACCCGTTCGTCTCGAAGATCGAGGGCCTGCTGCTGAACACAGGCCACGACTACTACATCGTTGTAGACGGCTACGGTACCGAGTGCGGTACGTATCACTTGCGGATTGCGGCGGAGTGAGTAGGCGCCGCTGCCTGGCGGATGTTCGGATTACGGCTCAACTCAGGAGGTGTTCGCGATGTCAGACAAGCACTCATTCAGACAAGCCGCACTAGCTTTGCTCCTCGTCGGAGTAGCGCTGGCCGGCTGGGCAGGCGCTGGCGACGACGCGCGGGGCAGCCGGGAGCCCGGCGCGTGCTGTTACGACGACGGCACGTGCCGCCTGACTCCGCCGGAGATGTGCGCCTCGCTCATCGGCGACGCGAATTGCGACGGCGCGATCAATTTCGACGACATCAGTCCGTTTGTAGCCGTGCTTTCGGGCGGCTCGGTCCCCGCGTGCGAGCCCGGCAATTGCGATGTTAACCGGGACGGGGCCGTCAACTTCGATGACATCAGTCCCTTCGTGGCATTGCTGGGCAGTCAGCACTTTGTCCGTGGCAACTTCCTGGGCCCCGGCACGGCGTGTACGCAATGTCCGCCGCGGCTAGGCGACACGTGTGAGAATCCGTTCCTCACGAGTGGGTCGTTGCCCTTCGTCGCGTTCGGGAATACCTGTGACTTCGCGAACGATTATGACGCGTGGTGCCCGTATGACAGCATGGCGCGGGACGTGGTCTACCAGTTCAGCCCTGCACAGGATGTCACCGTCGACATTTCGCTCTGCCTGGACGAAACAGACTACGACACCAAAGTGTATGTCTACGATAATATCTGTTCCGGTTGGGGGATCGCGTGCAACGATGACGGCTGCAGCACTCCGACGTACCCGCTTCCATATCTCTCCGAGATTGAGAGCGTGGCGCTCTCGGCCGGCCACACGTACTACATCGTGGTTGACGGCTACGGCCAGGAATGCGGGACGTACCACCTCGATATCCGGGAAACGCCCTCTTGCGATGTGCCCTGCCCGCCCGGCGGCACGCCGGAGAATGAACCCTGCCATACCAACACCAATGGCGGGTGTGGCTTCGAGCCGCCGGTGTTTGGCCACATCGCCTGCAGCGAGACCGTCTGCGGCACGAGTTATTTCGACGGAGTGGATCGCGATACCGACTGGTTCCTGATCGACATTCCGGTGGGCCACGCAGACTACATCTTCACGCTGACGGGCGAGGCGGAATTCGACCTGGAACTGGTCCTGGTCCGCGACGACGGCGCGGATTGCTATGACCTCACGCTCATCGGCGCCGTGGGTGAGAGCTGTCAGATCGTGGAATTGACTTCCGCTTGCGTGACGGCGTCGAGCACGTACTATGCGTGGGTGGGCCCGCAGTTCACCACCACGTTCGATTGCACCGACGGCCACGGGCGCTACTGGGTCGCGGTTACGTGTGTAGGGTGCGACATCGTCCCCGGCGCCTGCTGCCGAAGTGGAGTTTGCCACGCGGACATGACCCCGGCCGACTGTGCTGCGCTCGGTGGTGAGTGGCAGGGCCCGGGTTCGGCTTGCGATCCCAATCCCTGCCCGCCGCCGCCTCTGGGCGACACCTGCGCGGATCCCTATATCATTCCGCCGCTACTGCCATTCGACACGACGGGCAACACGTGCTCGTTCACGCACGACTACGACGCCGTGTGCCCCTATAGCGCGCCTGGTGCGCGGGACACCGTATACCGATTCACGCCGACCGCCATCGAGTTCGTCGACATCACTTTGTGCATGGACGAGACCGACTACGACACGAAAGTGTACGTGTTCGAGGACAGTTGCAGCGGCGCGCCCATCGCCTGCAACGATGACTACTGCGCGACCGCCGGCTACCCGCAACACCCGTACGTCTCGAAGATCGCGGGCCTCCTGTTGAGCCCCGGCCACGACTATTACATCGTCGTGGACGGCTACGGCAGCGCGTGCGGGACGTATCGGCTGATCGTTATTCCGCCGCCGCCGTAGAGACCCGCCGCGAGCCAGGGTCGGTGGCGTAAGCTCAATTCACCGTGTTGATCACTTTGCCGGTGCTCTTGAACTCCCGCACGATGCGCACCGTCTCCTCGGCGACCGCGGTCTGGGCCTGATCCGTGGATGCACCAATGTGATGCGTGCCGTACAGGTTCGGCACGTCCGCCAGCGGCGACGTAATGTCCTTGGCGTCCGCGGCGGGCTCATTGTCATACACGTCGACCGCCGCCGCACGGATGCGCCCTTCTTTCAAGGCCGCGATCAGCGCCGGCTCGTCGATGACCGACGCGCGGCTCGTGTTGATCAGCAGGGCGTGCGGCTTCATCGTCGCCAGCCGGGCGGCGTCGACGAGCTGTTTCGTGTCACCCGTGCCGGGGACGTGCAGCGTAATGATGTCGGCCTCGCGGAAGAGCGTGTCGAGGTCAGACCGCTTGCAATTCGGATGCGTGAGCGGGTTGTAATTCGGGATCACGTCGTACCACAGCACATTCATGTCGAACGCCAGCGCCCGCTTGGCGACTTCGGTGCCGATGCGGCCCAGGCCGACGATGCCGAGCGTGCTGCCTTTCAGCCCGCGGGCCTTGCTGTACTCCTTCTTGTTCCATTTGTGCGCCCGCACGTCGCGCACGTTGTCCGCGATCCGCCGATCCATGTTGAGCATGTGCCCGAGGACCAGTTCGGCGACGGCGATGGCGTTCATGCCGGGGCAGTTGGCGACTTTGACGCCGCGCTCGGTCGCGGCTTTCACGTCGATGTTGTCCACGCCCGAGCCGGCGCGGATGATGAATTTGAGCTGCTTGGCGGCCTTGAGCGTGTCGGCATTGACTTTGGTGGAGCGCACGATGAGGACGGTGGGGTCGAATTCGGCGACGCGTTGGGTCAGCGACTCGTCCTTCAGCCCCGGCTCACAGGCCACCTGGTCGGCGAGCGGCTTGAGGGCCTCGATGCCAAACGTCTCGAACTTATCCGCAATGAGGATTTTCACGGCATAACTCCGGCAAGGACCATCTTTCGCACTCGGACGCAACTGGGGCGGTCCATGGCGCCAGCCGCTCCGAAAGCCCTATTTTACAGCGCGAGTCTGCGGGGGGCGAACCGGGCACTGGAGGGCACACCGGCGTCGGGGCCGGGGAAGGGTGTGATTGGACGCGAAACACCGCAGGCGTCCAGCTTCGTGTGTGCGCCCCCCCCGCCCCGCCACGAGCGTCTCGGTTATGGGACCATTGTTTCGTGGCTGTCCCTATCTAATGGACATTTTCTCGGACGATGAGTAAAAACAGGCGGAAGCGCGAGTTGCGCTTCCGCCTGAGAGGGTGTACGGCCGGTGAACGTTCCCGCCCGCAGGCGTTCGTTCCGTGCTAGAAGTTTACGTGTAGGTCGTAGTTCGCGGCCAGCGTCCGGGCCTTGGACAGCGAGATCCAGGGGTTGTCACAGATCTTGGTGACGTAAAGCGGACCGGGGCCGACGAAGTTGATCGTGGGCGAACGGCCGAGGGCCACGCCGTCCGGCGGTACACGGAGCAGGTGGCCATTCCACTGGCAAACATAAGTACCGGCTTCGTTGATCTGGTCGAAGGGGTACACCCCTCCGCAGCGGCCAGTCGTCATGGTTTCGGTGTTATTGCACTGAGTAGCTGTCGTTTCCATTGAGGGCGTCTCCTTGCGGGCCTTGCGTGGCCTCTGAAACATTGTTTTCACTGCTCTGCACTAGGAATCCAAAATCCGTCGCTGTGGCACACCGTCCGCACACCCGGACAAAGGTTTATCGGAAAACGGCGACAGATTCCTGAGCGCAAGGGCAGGATTTGCGCGGCGACGATGCTCGAGCAACTAGGGACACGAGTAACTAAACCGGGATTATTCACCAACCTACTCCGCGTAGTGTAACGCGCCGGTGCGGGGGCCCGGAAGGGCAAAACAGGCGTCCGGAGGACGGCAGAGGACGCTC
>JAGVEP010000001.1 GCA_020058145.1 Phycisphaerae bacterium
AAATTTTGTTGACGGGGACAGGGGGTGTCAGAGACTCCCTAACGCCGGTTTTGTTCCGGGTGTTTTCACGGCGTGTCGGGGTGTTCTCGCGCTGACTATTCCGAGCTTCGGAGCCGCATCCAATGGCCCGCACTCCTGCTCACGAGCTTCCGTCGTATCGTCTTCACAAGCCCAAGGGACTTGCTGTCGTCCGCTTGAACGGCCGCGACATCTATCTCGGAAAATACGGCACGCCGGAGAGCCGCCAGGCGTACGAGCGTGTGATTGCCGAGTGGCTCGTGAATGGCAGACAGCCTCCGGCCCCGCCAACCGGGCCAGCGGCACCACGCTCAGTCAGCGTCAACGAGCTAATCCTCGCGTATATTCGCTTCGCGAAGCAGTACTACGTCAAGAACGGCCAGCCGACCGGCGAGTCGCACAACGTCAAAGACGCTCTGAAACCTGTGACCCTGCTCTACGGTGACGCGATGCTCACGGCCTTCACGCCGTCGGCTTTGAAGGCCGTGCGGCAGGCGATGATTGACAGCGGTTTGTGCCGCAACGTCGTGAACGCCCGGGTCAACCGCGTCCGCCGCATGTTCAAATGGGGCGTCGAAAATGAATTTGTGCCGGCGACCGTGCTGCACGCCTTGCAGGCGGTGTCGCCCTTGAAACGTGGCCGGACAGAGGCCCACGAAACCAAACCGGTCCAGCCGGTTGAGGATGAACGCATCGACGCCGTTGTCCGAGTTGTTTCCCGTCACGTCGCCGCGATGATTCAGATTCAACGATACACCGGCATGCGGCCCAACGAAGTCGTCAACATGCGGCTGTGCGACATCGACCGCAGCAAACAGACGTGGGTGTACGTTCCGGCTTCGCACAAGACAGAACATCACGGCCGCTCGCGGCTCATATTCCTTGGGCCGCGTGCCCAAGCCGCACTTCAGCCCTTCTTGCACGCGGAAGCCTACGCGTTCATTTTCTCGCCGGCGGAAGCCGTCGAAGAATTCCGAGCGTTGATGCGTGCGAACCGCAAGACGCCGATGACGCCAAGCCAGGCCGCTCGCCATCGGAAGGCAGAACCCGAATGCGTCCCCGGCGACCGCTACACGCCTGCGAGTTATGCTTATGCTGTTGTTCGTGGTTGTGACCGGGCGTTTCCGCCGCCGAAGGGCGTGGATGCGAAGGCCAGGCGACAATGGCGACGCGAACACCGCTGGTCGCCAAATCAGCTTCGCCACACGGCGGCAACCGCCCTGCGACGAGATTACGGGATTGAGGCCGCTCGGGTCGTGCTCGGTCACACGTCGCCGGCCGTCACGATGATTTACGCCGCCGCCGACGAGAACGCGGCCGCGGAGATAATGAGCGAAGTCGGCTAATATGGGCGATTCTCGTGTCAAGACCGATACGGAGATGCGTCGGTGCCCACTGAAGACCCATTTAAGAATCAGAGGGCTGCTAATGACCAGGTGTCCCCGCAGACCTTTGATGACCTCGGGGCCGATGAGACGTGGGTTCCTGGTGCAATTCGGACGCTTTACGCTGGCTGGTTGAAGGGGGCAGCGGCGGACGCATACCGCCCATTAGCTCAACAGATTCTCGCCAACGTGTTCGGAGCATCCGCCGGAGCCTCAGAGTTTTTCGGTCGTCTTCGAATGCCGTTCTTTGTCACCGACACACTCATCGACGTGAGTTCCGAGCAATATCGACATCACCGCGATGATGACCCCGGAGCCACACCGCTCGGTTCCCGTTTTGACGACCTGCTTGTCCCCGTGACACGGGGCGATGTTCGGCTCGGCGTCGTGGTTTTCTGCCGCGAACCCAGTGCTCCACTCGTGATGCCTGACGGGGGTTCGTGCGAACCAGCCGTCCTTAAGTCTATCGAGGAATTCGAGCAAGCGAGAGCGGACCGATGGAAGAAACTCGCATCGGACCCGAAACGTGACGCCCCGTGCATGTCGTTCGAAGCGGTCACGCACCTAATCGACATCTTGCAGCGACGCTCAGCGTCCTTGCTTTGCGACGGATTCGTGTCCGCTTCTCCGAAGCTCCTTCGACATGCGAGGTTATCGCCGGGGACCACCCTTCATGCCTCGGACGTGATTGCCGCCGCGTCACTCGCGGACCTCGCACGAATCGTGTCCATTCTTGTCCGTGAATTCGCCCAGCGTGGAGCGGAGTTACTGGTTCTATTGACACTGGTTCCAGCCGACTGGCAAGCTCATCTGGTGGTTGGGAAAATAGAAAATGCCAGTCGAAGGGATGTCCAAGAAGACAACCAGGGTATTGAGCAACTCGAACATCCGGCACAGGCTGACGCAGCAGCACGGGCGGAGTGTGGCCCCGAGTACATGCCAAGGCTGCGAACGCTGGCTCATTCCGTAATCGACGAGCCTACTTCTGAGCGGCACGTCGCAACGCTCGAACAAATCACGACGGATGCCCGGCGTGTACCGCCGCAGACTCGCAACCAAAAAGCTGAATTCGGCAAGCTCGTCGCTCTCGTCAAGTTCGCTTTGCGCGACTTCGGAGATTTCGCGAACATAACCGTCGCAGCGAAACAACTCGGCATCAACCTGCTCTCCCTCCAAAAGGCCATCGCCAAAGGGCGGATTCAGACCTTCGAAATCAGTGGGGGCCGAAAGATGGTCAATCTCACCGAATGCCGCGTTCTTTGGCCAGATGGCCCACGACCGACCGGAAGGCCACGCTCTAACTCCTGATGTGACAAATAGTTACGAGATTACTGCGGAATCTCGTTGACATAAGTTAGTGAGTCGACTATCTTTTCTCGTCGTGATACCCGATGCCGCTAATGAGTAGTCCCGTCGAGCGAAACTCGGTTTCGAGTGGCGGAAATCGCGGCCGGGCAGGGCGACCGTCCGCACGAAGTGGTCGCTGACCAAGACATCAGCACGAAAATGGAGATTGTCGTGGACGAGAACCGGAAGAATCGCACCGGTTGGGTCGCTGCCGTGGCTCGCGCCGGCACACGCGACTGGCACAGAGCCGGCGGAGCCGTCCAACTCGGCAGTGAGCAGCTCCCGGCTTCCGTTCTCGTCTCTCGCCTCCCGTCACTCCGATGATTGACACCGCAACCGAGAATCTGGTCCCGCTTCGCGACATCCCGAAGCGATTGCCGTTTCGAGCGAACGGCAAGCGGTTGCACATCAGTGCTGTTTATCGCTGGACGACTTGCGGCGTTCGCGGCGTCATGCTTGAGACCGTCCGAATCGGTGGCCAGCTCTTCTCATCGACCGAGGCCATCCAGATTTTCGCCGAGCGTCTCAGCCAGTCTCCGCCTGCTCCAGTCGCATCGACACCGAAGCGTCGAGCACGCGACCTCCAAACTGTCAAACGTCGTGTCGCCGAAGAACTTGGCATCCGGCAGAGTCCACCGCGGCCGTCTCCGGGCGTTGGCGTCCACCGATGACCTCGATACCTCCAATCGAACTGTTCGGGCTTGTCGTGGCCACGATTCGGCCGACAGTCGCCGGCTCTGGTTGTCGGGCGGCAAGTCTCGGCGCCATCGCTTCGCTCCGTCACTCGCCTTGCACTCCACCCGACTGCCCGACGCCATCGGCTCCACTCGGCCGGTTTCTCCTGCGGGCCTCGCGTTGCCCGGCAGCGGGAAGCGACCGGGCCAACGAAGGCCCCTTTTGAAAAGGAGAAACGTACATGACCACGAAACAGAAGCCCGTACACACCATTCGCCTTGGAGCAATCAAGGCGGCTCTTTGGGCCAACGCCATCGAGAACAACGGCACACGCTACAACGTGACCGTCTGCCGGCTGTTCAAGGAAGGCGACGCCTGGAGGCAGTCTGACAGTTTCGGTCGTGATGACCTCTTGCTCGTCGCGAAGGTGCTCGACCAGGCTCACACTTGGATTTTCCAGCAGAGCACGCCGAAGGCGGAGCCCGCTGAATAGCGCGGTCGATGTCGAGCCCGCCGGCTCACCACCGGCGGGCTCCTTTTCTGCGTACGAGTGAGGCCACAGGAATTCGAGATAACGAATTCATCGAGCAACGCAGATGCTACGAGTCGTTCCATCCGAATCAGCAGCCGCGGCAAAGTCGTACTTCGACGACGGCCTGTCCCGCGAGGACTACTATTGCGGAACGAAGGGGGCGACCAAGGAACCGGGCGAACCGAGCCGCTGGGGTGGAAAAGGGGCCGAGCGGCTAGGACTTTCTGGCGCGGTTCAACGCGATGCCTTCCATCGCCTTTGCGATAACCGACTCCCAGACGATTCGGGCAAACTCACACCCAGGACGAAAGCCAAGCGTCGCGTCGGCTACGACTTCAATTTTCACGTGCCGAAGAGCGACTCAATCCGCTTCCTTATTGCCCATGACGAGCAAATTCTCGACTTCTTCAAGGTTGCCCTGTCTCGCACGATGAAGTCCGTCGAAGCGGACGTGGAAACCCGCGTGCGACAGGGGAGGGCGAACGAGAACCGCACCACCGGCAATCTCGTATGGGCCGAATTCATCCATACAACAACTCGGCCCATCAACGGCGTGCCGGACCCGCTCTTGCACGCTCATTGTTACGTTTTTAACGCGACCTTTGACGAGGTCGAGAGGCGTTGGAAGGCTGGAGAGTTTGGCCGTATCAAGGCGATGACGAGCTTCTATGAGGCGGTTTTCCACTCCATATTCACCCGCCTCCTCGTCGAGCGTGGCTATCGCATTCGGCCCGAAGGTCGATTCTACGAACTTGAGGGGGTCTCGCGAGCAACAATCGAAAAGTTTTCTCGCCGCAGTGCTGAGATAAACCGTGTTGCCGCCGAACGGGGAATCACCGACCCGAAGGAGAAAGCGGAACTCGGAGCGAAGACTCGTCGAAGTAAATCTGAATCGCACTCGTGGTCCGCGATTCAGGCCGATTGGCAGGCCCGCCTCACGCCGGACGAGCGAGCATCGCTCGCTGCCGCAAAGAGTGGCGAAACGCCGGCCCGAGACCCGAACGCGGCCCGCGAAGCGGTCAATGCGGCAATCGCAAAGTGTTTTGGAAAAGCGTCAACGGTCAAGGAGCACAAGTTTCTCGGAGAGGCGTTGCGGCACGCCGTTGGCCGAGCGTCGTTGGACGAAATTCGAGCAGAAGTGGCGAAGGCTGACCTGCTCCACCGCGAAGTCGGCGGTGAGTCCTACATCACCACCAAGCCCGCCCAGAGCGAGGAGCAACGCATTGTCGCCTTCGCCCGGGACGGGCGAGGGACGTGTCCGCCTCTGAACCGCACTCTCGTAGGGTTCGACGGTTCCGGTTTAACCGCCGCTCAACGCTCCGCCGCCGAGCACGCACTCACGTCGCGTGACCGCGTGACGCTCATCCGCATCGGCAACGGCCCGGCTTGCGAGACACTGCGTCGAGCAACCGTCGCGGGTATCGAATCAGGCGACTTCGCCGTAACGGTCCTCACGGCTGACGCCGGCACCAATGTCAATCCGACGGCCACGAGCACCGTGGCCGCGTTTCTTGAGAATGCCATCGCGAAAGGCGAGGGGAGACCGGCCGTCCTGTGGATTGAAAACGCCTCCCGCCTCCCGGTCTCGACGCTCGCCCGTTTATTTGCTGCGGTCGAACAGAGCAAGGCTCGGCTGATTCTCTGCGGTGACCTCGCTCGAAAATCGACTCAGCGAGTCGATATTCTCGCAACCTTGGAGCAGAAGGCCGGGCTTCGCTCGGCTCAAATCCAGGAGTATCGTCGCAAGCAATCCGAGCAACGCACGGCCATTGAAGCGTTCAAAAGCGGCCGGACACACGACGGGTTTGAGCGGCTCGACGCTCTCGGGGGAATTCGCGAGTCCAAGGCCGTTGAAATCCCGGAAGCCGTTGCAGCCGAATACGCGAAGGCCACTCGTGAAGGGAAGTCCGCGTGGGTCGTGTCCGACATTGACCCAGCAGCCCTCACCGCTGCGATTCGATTTGCGATTCGGCGAATCCTGGGACTTTCGCGTCCCATCTATCGCTTGGACGCCGTGAAAGGAAAGAACCTCGCAGACCCGGCTAGTTACGAACGCGGTCAAATCGTCCTCTTCTACCACCGCGTCAAGGGGTTCAAGCCCGGCCGTCATTACAAGGTGATGGGACACGACGCCCACGGGAACGTTCTCGCCCGACGAGGTTTATGGGTGGAGGCGTTGCCGCTCGCGAACGCCGACTGCTTCCGATTGTACCGCACTTCGACCATCGAGCTTGCCCGCGGCGACCGCATTCGAATCACATCCACCGGGAGAACCATGAACGAGACGTTCGGCATGGAGAAGCTGCTCTCTAAACGCCAACAGGCGATTCGCCGAGCCAATTACCGGATGTTCGGAAAAAAGACCCCCGACCGCCGTTATCGCGTCCCGCGGGACACCAGCCACCGCATCACCGGCTTTACGTTGGCGGGGGACATCAAGCTCGACAACGGCTGGGTCCTGCCGAAGGAATTCGGCCACCTCGACTACGCCTATGCGTCGTCAACTCCGCCGCCGCGAGGCCGCTCCATCAAGCGACTGCTCATCGTCCAGTGCAACGACAGGCCCGATGCCGACATCGCCTCAAAAGGTCTTGGACCGCTCGGGCCGAGCGTCGAGCACGTGACTCTCTTCACCGACAACCGCGAGCGATTGCGGGCGGCCATGGAACAAGCCGACAAGTCCAGCCCGCACGAGCCAACCACGGGGCGAGCCTACCCGACAATCGGCCGCGAACTGGCGGCGGTCAAGTCTCGGACCCGCAAGGAGCCCTGCCTTGAACGATGACCTGCTTGCAAAATATGTTCGTCCCATCGACCAGCCAGAACCCGATGAACCATCGCTCGTTCGGGGCGATGCTCCGTTGTCCCGCATTGAAATCCGGGACGCGAGCGGTAATGCCCGCTCGTTTCCGTACGCCGCCCTCTACTTTGCCGCCTTCAACCCAAGTGTCGGTATGCGGCTCATCTTTGGGGAAGTTTCTGTTCAGCTTGGCGGCCTGAATCTCCGCCGACTCTTCGACGCGGTGCATTGTCATGCAGCGAAGTCGATTCTCGTTTTGGCGGATGACACTACTGCCACGGACGGCGAAACCGTTGTCACATCGTGCTCGTTTCAACCGTGGAAGACAGGAGATTTCCCATGCTGAAAACTGCATCAGACATCTCTCCTAAGCCCGGTCCGTTACCGGCCCGGCTTAGGAATTCACTGCCAATTCGCAGCGACGCGGGCGTGGCCGTACCGATGGCTGAACGGTTTACTCAGGAGCACTACGGAGCCCGGCTCGGACGGTCGAAATCAGCCATGAAGGAGGCGAACTAATGGTCGTACTTGCGAACGGACATGCTGCCGGGTCACAACTCGGGCTTGACGAACCGCTTCTGTTTCTCGACTGGAACCCTCAGACGCGGCATGCGATGTTCCCCTGGACGTTTCGCCACGCGTTTGAGGGCGTACAGGTCTTCGGTGCAACGGGCTCTGGCAAGACGACCGGCCCCGGCCGCACCATCGCCTTGGCGTTTTTGACCGCCAGGTACGCCGGCAAGCACCCGTTCGGCGGGCTCGTGTTGACCGCAAAGCCCGATGAGTTGGACCTCTGGGCCAACCCGAATCCGGACAATCCCGCGGATGCCGGATACTGCTCCATTGCCGGACGGCAATCGGACCTCATCATCATCGGCGACGACGTTGAAAAATACCGCAGCTTCGGGGTTGCAACTCCCGATTTCGGGCACTCGTTCAATTTCCTTCAGTACGAACTCGGGACCTATGGCGGGCTGGGGGGCCGGTGGACGCAGAATCTCGTCACGCTCTTTTACACCGCCATCGAATCCGGAATGCGTCGCGGCGAATCGTCCAATGAATCGTATTGGGAAGACGCTCTCCGGCAGCTACTCGCGAACACGATTGACCTTGTTCGTTTTGCGAAGGACAAGTTGTCGCTTCAGGACCTCGCACAGGTCATCTTGACCGCCCCACAAAGCCAGGCCGACGCCTATTCTCCCGTCTGGCAACGTACGTCGTTTTGCTGGGCCTGTCTCCGCGAGGCAGTGGATAAACTTCGGGACACTCGCTCAAAGGAGACGGACGCCGTCGCCGCGTACCACCTTGATGAGCAGCTCGAAGACCTTCGTCAGACCGTCAACTACTGGCTGCTCGACTTCGCCGGCCTCGCCCAGCGAACGCGGAGCATTATCGTCAATTCGTTCACATCGAAGGCCCTGTCGCTTCTCCGTAGCCCCATGCGACGACTCTTCTCAAGCGACTGCAGCACGTTCATGCCGGAGGACACATGGCGTGGAAAAATCCTAGTGCTTGACCTGCCTGTCAAGGAGCATGGCGAAGCGGGCCGCTTCGCCCAGGTGCTGCTCAAGACGGTCTGGCAACGAGCGACCGAGCGACGAAATCTCGCAAAGTACCCCAATCCCGTTTTTCTCTGGGCCGACGAGTCGCAGTGCTTCGTCACCGCCGAGGACATGCAGTTTCAGCAGACGGCCCGCAGCAAGCGCGCGGCCACGGTTCTACTTTCCCAAAATCTCGCAAATTACTATGCCGTTCTCGGCGGCCGCAACGGCCAGGCCGCCACCGACAGCCTGCTCGGCAATCTCCAGACCACACTCCTCTGCTCGCAAGGCGACCCCACCACAAACGAATGGTCCGAGCGACTCTTCGGCAAAGAACTGAAGACGCTCAAGAACAAGGGTTTTGGCGGTCAAGGTGTGCATCTGGGCAGGAGTGAGACCTTTGCCCCGGCTTTTCCGACGGATGAATTTGCCCGCCTGAAGAAAGGCGGCGACGGCACCGTAGAGGGCGTTGTCTTTATTCCCAGTTACGCTTGGGTGCGTGATGGGCGGCGGCGACCGGGAATCTTGGTCCAATTCGACCAAAATCTGCTTCGGCCGACTGGCGGCTCGACGGGAAGGTCCGCATGAACGCCGTGCAGAAATTCCAGACTCCCAGCCCGTCGTGTTCTGAGTACCGCGGCCTGCCATATAGCCGTTCGCCTGCATTCTTCGCTCGCGGAAAGGTTCTCCCTTGGGTCAAGTCGGAGCAAGCACGACAGGCGGATATGCAGGCTGGGCGCCCGCCATGCCGCCGCTTTTGGTCGGGCGCGTTGGAACCCTACACGACCGCCGTTCCGGACCAGGGTCACCGGCTAATCGACTTCGTGCAAGTGTTGTGCGTTCTTCTCAAGCAGCGGAAAGGGCTGGGTGTAAGCCTGCATCGCACGCTTCCCGAGTCACGGCTCGAAACCCAAGGCACGGCGGCCCTGCGTTTGACGCGGCACATCCCCGGTCGCTTTACCGCCCATGTCGAAGTCATCGTCGTCAGTTCGGGGAAGGACCTTTTTATCACCTGCCACCGCTACTTCAGATTCAGAAACAACTGCCTCCTTGTGAACATCGCCCTCATTTCGAGCGGTCTCATTACCGCCGTTGTGCTCCTCGAAACGTACGTTCCGACGGCCGTTGCAGTAATAGGTGATTATTGGCTGCTTCGAACCACGACCCACGTTTCACTGATTGCAGCCGTCGTTTCGAACATCGTTCTCCGATGGCAAGTCGAACGCCCCGACGGAGAACGGGAATCAATGGCGATGTTCGAGGCAACCGCCAAACTGGCGATTGCCGACGCAGTGGATACTGCGGACCTCGGCTATCCGTCACCCGAGGGCTCAGGCTCACAGTGAGGGCATGCCACGGCAGGACACATGAGGTGTAGTTATGGGCGAGTTCATTTTGATGCTTTTATTTGTGTGCCTGTCTCTCTTCCTGCTAGCCGTGTTGCTGTGGTTTGCTGTATCCGCATTAACACTCGCCTTGCCGGGCGGCCTGTGTGCATTGGCAGCGTATGTTCTGGTTAGGTCTCGACTCATAACGAAGCAGCACACGGCGTCCGTCATCGCAGACACCATGCATCCGGCGTGGAACGGTCATCAGGTGGCGTGCTCCATCGACGACGACCACCTTCGGACACGCCTGGGAATCAGAACACGAGCCTGCCTAGTGGCGTGCATACCGGTTCCAGGAATACTTATTGCCGCACGTCTGTTGGCGTGGAATTTGGCCCAGCCTGCACAGGGAGTGTTCGGACTGAGCAGCTCAATGAGAGGTGCGGCGGCCGTGCTGTTCGCCGTTCTTAGCCTGATACTGACACCTGTCGCAGTGTACAAGCTGTCGTTCCGACTGTTCTGCCGAACGGCCAAGCGGTCTGCGGACCTCATGGTCGCAAGCTGCAATGAGCTACTCGCGGCATCGACTGCCAACACCGAGCGATTAGACAGCGAGCTACGCTCCATTGCCCCGCAACTGGAAATCGAATGGCCTTACTTTGCAACCGCCGCAATGTTCGATGTGGTTAGCCAAGACACCATGAACATGTTGACGAAACCGAGCCTATTCCAACAACGAGTCGCGAGCATCATACAACAGGCCGAATCCGATAAGGCGGAGTTAGATGCCGCTCGGTGCGATTATGCCGCCCTGATAACGACTTATGACCGCGTTGTGGAGAGCGTCGTCGCCGCCCGGGCACAATTCCTGTTCCGCAAGCTGGAGCAGATTCGCACAGGCATTCGGCTGGCAAACGAAGGTCTCCTTCCGCGTCGGCAGTGGAGCACGCACAAGGAGGTCGCAACGGGAATCCAAACTGACCTTGAAGAAGTATTTAAGGCGGCCGTCGCGTTCTCTAAGGGGACGACGAGCGGGAATGCAAGCACTCAGCCGTCTTCTGCCAGTCCCATCACGCTACGAGATGCTTTCGAGGTATTCGGGCTGACTGACGCCAGTGCGACAAAGCAGAATGTGAAAGAGAGGTATCGCGCGTTGGTGTTGCTCTGCCATCCCGACAGGGGAGCAGGGAACGCTGCGTCGATGTTCAAGCGTGTACGCGAGGCGTACGAAGTGATTACGACACACAAGAAGTTCTAACTAGATAAGGGAGACTGTTATGGGAAGCGAACTCAGTAACATCGGCAACGGCACGCCGGCGTGGCTTCAAACGTTGCAGCGTACTACTGGCAAAACAGTTGAGACCCAGTTGCGCTCTTGTCCGGAAGGTGTGACCTTCGTAGGCATCGTGGATTTGGTACTCGATTGCTCGGGCAGCATGTCGGATAATGGTAAACTCGCTTTTGCACAAAGTGGCGGGGCCAACTTCGCAAATGATGCATGGAAGAAAGGATACTCGGTTGGGTTAATTCGCTTCGCCGACACTGCCGAACGGCTCATGGTACCCGAGCCGAGAGGCACACACCTTCGAAACCTCCTTGAGGAGCTTTTTGCGAGCGGATTCACGAATTTGGCGGCGGCGATTCGCCTTTCGACGCAACACCTCGCGGACAGGAGCGGGCAGCGATGTATGTGCATCGTCACCGATGGAATGCCGACAGATGCGGCAGATGCGTTGTCGGCTGCCCAGGTGGCGAAGTCGCGAGGTATCAGCATCATGGTGATTGGCACAGAGGACGCGGATTGGTCGTTCTTGCGGCAACTCGCCACGCGGAGGAACTTGGCCGTTCACGTCCCTACGCAACAACTTCACAGCGGCATTCGGTCAATGGCTAAGCTGCTTCCCGGACCGTCATAATAAACTCGCTCGTTCGCTCAGTGACGCTCCGCAGCCCGCAGTCACCGCCACGCCTTCGAACCCAAGCCCTCGCGATGCGGGGGCTTGCGTCCTTTCCGAAGGCGTCCGTTGCCGTTTTCAACGTCTAACGCGAGCAGGGCTTCCGACCGTCTCCGCCCTAACTGCGTCGCTGCGTGCTCCATCGTCGTGGCTTGTTCTGCCAGGCAATCACGCTCCGCGGCCGTCCGTCGCTCTCGTCGGCGACGGATTCCGCTCTCGCACCGGTCGCGGCCAGGCTTCGCCGCTTGCGGCGTTCTTTCAGAAGCACCCTGTCACGCCCGGCTGCCAGTCGCTACAGCCTCACCACGGCCGTCCGCTCCGCTTGGCTCCTTTTGGCTTGTGGCCCGCCCCTCAGCAGCCGTGAAGGGGACGGACCCCTTCGCAAAAACAAAAGGAGCCAACTATGAAAGCAGAACAAGCCAAGAAACTCGCCGACGAAGCACTTCAGAATCTCGCAGCCGCGTTGGAGCAGGGAAAGAGCGAAGCCCTGACCGCGTACCTCGCGACGATGAGTCGCTTCCACAACTACTCGTGGGGCAACGTCCTTCTGATTCTCTCGCAAATGCCCACCGCATCCCACATCGCCGGATTCAATGCGTGGCGGAGCTTCGGTCGCTTCGTCAAGAAAGGCGAGAAGGGCATCGTCATCATCGCTCCGATGCTCATCAAGCCGCGGGAGGACGAGCCGTCGCCACAGGACAAGGACCGCACGCTGCTTCGCTTCAAGGCGGTGTACGTGTTCGACGTCAGCCAAACCGACGGCGAGCCGCTACCGGAATTCGCCCGCGTCGGCGGCAATCCGAACGGCTGCACCGAAGCGTTGAAGGCGCTGCTGGCCGAAAAGGCCATCACGCTCGAATACGCTGACTCGCTCGGTGCAGCCCGGGGCGTCTCGCACGGCGGCCGCATCCAACTTCTGGCCGGTCTGTCTCCCGCCGAAGAGTTCGCAGTGCTGACGCACGAGCTTGCACATGAACTGTTGCACAAGGGCGACCGCCGCCACAACACGTCGAAGACGGTCCGCGAGACCGAAGCCGAAGCCGTCGCGTTTGTTGTCAGCCAGGCAATCGGTTTGGAAACCGGCACCGCCGCTGCTGATTACATCCAGCTCTATGCTGGCGACAAGGCCACGCTGGCCGAGTCGCTCGACTACATCCAGAAGACAGCCGCCGAGATTCTGGCGGCCATCATGCAAACGGAGCCGTCGAACGGATAACCGCCGTTGTGCGGGAAGCCGGTCAACCGACCGGCTTCTTCTTCGCTGTTTCGCTCTTTCCCGGCGTCACGCCTTCGGCTTCTGTGCTTTCGGGACCGCTTTCCTTTCTGTTGCCGGCCGCTTCTTTGGCGGTGTTTCCCTCTTCACCGGCTTCTTCGCCAGTTCCATCGACCCTTCCGGGTGAAATCCGTTCGTCATGGACAACCTCGCTTTCCCGTTCGCCCAGCAGCAACGAGGACCGCTCGTAGTATTTCCGCAGGGCGTCTCGTGAGCCGGCCAGGAAGACCGCCTCAACTCCAACGACGGCAGCGTATGCCCACGCGGACAAACGCTCGCCGCCCACAATCGTCATGCACAACGCGAAGGCCGTCGCGACGGCCATGTTCGCGTAAAACTGGTAGTATCGGTAATGGTTCTCGACCAGGGCGTAGAAGGCGTCGAGCCGCTGCGGGAGCTTCGCGAAGTCGAGCCGTGGCGGCTTCAAACCCGTTCGATGATGAAGCTGGTCGATGCTCGCCCAGCGAATCGCACTCGCCGTCAT
The DNA here is from genome assembly GCA_020058145.1 of Phycisphaerae bacterium. Classification (GTDB taxonomy): domain Bacteria; phylum Planctomycetota; class Phycisphaerae; order UBA1845; family Fen-1342; genus JAGVEP01. Next base: position 13,339 of record JAGVEP010000001.1, read on the forward strand.
GCCGAGCGTCAATGACGCAACAACGACCAACGCAAAGCCGCCCAGTGTCGGACCGGTTGCTCCGCCGCCAATGAGCCACAGCCGCACCGTGTCGCACCCCTCCGCCAGGCCCCACAGGGCCACGAATCCGGGAATGAAATACGCGATAGCGAGCCCGAAGTTCCGGGCCGAAAGTTCCGTCACACGAACATGCTGGATAGCTGCACATTGAACCGCTCTACGGCCGACGGGCATATTTTCGACTGACACGGAACCCGTGTCAAGGCAGTTTTCTGGCATCCTTTGCGACGTGAAAGCCCAACACGCCCGTCGCTACGCAAAGCTGCCCGAGTTGCTCCGCAAGCTCCGGGAGGAGGCGGAACTCACGCAACGCGAGTTAGGCAAGCGGCTGAAGCGGCCGCAGTCGTGGATTTACAACTGCGAGACCGGCAATCGGCGGGTCGATTTGGCCGAGTTCTGCGAGTGGTGCGACGGGTGCGGCGTGCATCCGACCGTCGGCCTGCAAAAGTATCTCGGTTCGACTCGCTAGTGGTTTGCCCGGTCACGACTGCCCGCCACGGTCGTGCCAAGACGCTCAGGGCGGCCGACGTTCGTCGCAAACCTGTCACCCGCATTGCCACGCCAGGCGGCCCGACCCTCAGACTCGGGACCTTGCCGGCAGAGTGGGGGACCGGTTTGCCTGCGGCGTGAGGCCGCTCGGCCGTGCGTGTCGGGTTCCAGGGGCCTGGCGGCCTCGACGGGGCGAGAACCCGACGACGACGGCCTTAGACGGCAGACCGAAAGGCCAGCCACGTGAGCAATTGCGGGCTCGGTGACCAACGGATGTGCTGCATCGTCAGGAAGACATGCAGCGGGCTGTGGAATACAGATTGCCGAACGCCTCTCGAAGCGGAATATCTTGTTCCCTGCTTAGCCAGTACGCGATGAGCGTCAGCGTGGACGCGTGCGGCAGTAGATTTCTGTCGCAGCGGGCATCCCCGAGCACCCACGAACGTGGACGCTGAGGCACGAGCCGGATTGTGGCCCGCTCCGGCGAGAGCATCCGATAGAAGCAGGTCTCGCCTCGCATGGCCTCGTAGGCCAGCGTACCGACACAGTTCTTCATGACGCGGCCCTCCACTTCTAAGGCCTCAGCGGTGAGTATCGGCTGGATTTTCAGCATCCTTGTCGATATGCCGCTCAGGGGCGGAGGCGGAAGCTGCTGTCCGCTTCGGCTCGAAGCGATGCGGGCATTATCACGCGAGCTTTCAATGAAGGCGTCGATTTCGCGAATCCAGTTGAACCGGATTCGTTCCGGTTCGCCGGCAACTCGGTGTAGATGCAAGGCGTACTCGACCTTGTCCGCCGTCTCCGAGGATAAATCCTCCGCTCTTCGTGCTGAAACTTCGGCGATGAGCGAGGGTTGAACGCAGAACGGCCGAATTGAATCGCGAAACAGGCTCAACACTCCGTATGTGATTCGCGAAGCGTGCGTAAGGTGCTTGACATCGCGACGGGCTTGGCCGGCCTTGGTCAGCAGGAAGCGGAACGTCTTGAGCGTTTTGGGAGCGGCGGCCGTCGCTGGCACCCGCCGAAGCAAGCCGAGGCCACGGTCGACATCTTCTGCCAGTGGATTGATGTCGGCGTACAGGTCAGCGTCATTCCGCTGGACCAGGTCGGGAAAACCCTCCGGTGCGAGCAGGGCCGCGGCCATCCCCAGCGCGGGCAGTCGCTCTAGGAGTTCTTGCCCGCCGGCTGAGCACCACTGAGCGAGATGAAACGAATGTTTCGAGTGAAACGCGGACAGCGTTCGCACCACCGCCGCGGGGTAGCTGAGCCAGTACGCTCGTAGGGCCGCTATCGCCGACGGCTGCTTGTCAAATAGAAACTCGACCTGTCCCGCGTCGTCGGTGGGGTCACTTCCGTGCGTAATCGGTTTCAGTGCCTGCACGATGGACAATTTCGGCCGACACGCCAGGAACCGACCGGGACTCACGGCTTCGAACGCTGCGGGATTGGGCCAACCAGAAACCTCGATTCGCCGGCCCGCTGCGGCAAGGTGGAGCCGGTTCGCGACGAGGTCAATCGTCGCGTCGTAGTCGTTTCGAATGTGCTCACGCCGCCGTCGGGAAAGCTTCTCGTTCATGCTTCCGCTCCAATCCTCGGCCCGGACCGATCGTTGATCGTTCCGGCCCAGTGGTCAAGGGAGCGGACCGTCTTCGTCGTCGTCGTCTCGAATTATCTGACCCGCTTCCGTCCACGCCGGGCTTTCTGCGCCGCTCGTGGTCGCATCGCGAACGGCACGCCGGTTCGTCAGCAGATGCCGCAGCGGTTCGTCGGCCCGCTCACGCACCACGAACCAACGTCGCTTGTAGCTGATGATTTCCTCTGAAAAGCCGTATCGGCGAAGTTCCTCCCGGTTGGCCGGGACGCCGTTCAGCACGAGTTCCACCACGTCATCGCCGGTAATCCTTGCCGTCGTGAGTCGCGAGCCGTTGTCGAGTTCGATGACGCCGCCGCCCGTGATGAGAGCGAGGATTTCCGCCGCCGAGGCCGTGCCAAGCGGCGTGCCGATGCCGAGCCGTTGTTTGACGTTCGGCACGTCGGACGCAGACAGGTTGAGGCCGACCAACGCCCGCCCGTCCATGAGGATTGCCCGAGCGATTTTGACGCTGTGCAGGCCCGATGCACCCATGACCTTGTCGTAGATGGGGAAGATGGCTCCGCTGAGAATGAAAAACCGCCGGGGTTCGGTCGCCGGCGTGCGGGCATATTCGGCGTCCCACCAGGTGCGGGCCTCCTCACGGTCCACGGGTTCATACTTGTCCGCCAATTCGTATCGCTCCAGGCCGCGACGCGGACCTTTGACGGCTGTAAGCAGCACTTCGTGGGGACGGCTCTGAATGTGGGGTGTCGCGGCATACACGCGGCTGCTGCGGACGTTGCGAAAGAAGCCTTCTCCGGCGAAACCGCTCAATGCGTCAACGAAACTGTGCCGCACCACGTCCACGTCTCCCACCAATTCGTGCAGCGTGGTCCGGGCACCGGAAGCCGGGTCCACGAACAGCGTCTGCGGTTCCGCGACGGTTCGCAGGTTGTGGGCACGAATTTCTTCCACGCCGAAATCGAACGCTCCGGCCTGCTTGGCAGCTTCCACCGCTTCGAGGTATCGCTCATAGAACAACTCGAAGATTCGGTTCTGCTTTTCGACGTGCAGCACCATGATGCGATTGAGAAATTGCTCGACGTTGCGGGTGAAGCTCTCCCGTACGGCGGTCTTCTCCCGATTGAGAACGCCCATCCGTTCCAGGTCCGCCATGCCGATGCCGGACTCGGCATGCACGTTGGTCGCGATTTCGCGATAGAGCCGCGTCAGGGAAGCCTTGCCGTAGTCGTCCGTCACATCCTCCGGTCGAAACAACTCGTTTGAAAGCGAATGCCGTTCGCCTTTGGTCAAAGCTCCCAGAGCGGCGAGTCGTTTCGAGACGGCGTTGACCAGCCGTTTCTGGCCCGCGAGGTCCACGAGTGCCAGTCGGATGACCGGGGCGGACGTTTGGTTCGAGCGATGGACGCGGCCGAACGCCTGCATTTGCTGGTCGGCCGACCAGGAAAGCTGGAAGGCATAGAAGACGCGACGCTGCTGATTCCTCGCGGTCAGGTCGGCGTGGACGCTGATGCCCGTCGTGCCGGCCCCGGAGAGGATTGCGAGCCGCTTACGACCGCCTTGAAAGAGCCGCGTCTCGTACTCGTTCAACTGCCGGCGGTGAACGCCGTGAATCTTGCGACGCTGGTATTTCCCGTGCTCCCAGCGGTGCGTCCGGCCGCTGATTTCAGCCACTTTGTCCACGCTGAAATGGGCGACTAGGGCATCCATCGGATTGTGCGGGAAATCCAGGTCGGCCACCTTGTCGAGGAGGGCCTGTTGACGGCGTTGGTTTTCGCGATTGATTTCGGGGTTGCCCGCCGCGTCCTCGACTCGCACGCAGACGACGTTGCCCGTTACGGGGTCGGTCTGCTCCCGGTATTGGAAAATTGGAAACTGCTTCTCGATAAGCTGCACGACCATTTCTCGCGGCGTGGCGTCGAATTCGCTTAATTCCATGCCCCGTGCCCGTGCGTCGCGAACCTTGCGGTCGGCTTGGGCCTCACCGGTGTTGAACAAGCTCACGACCACAGAACGGCCGCGGGCCAGGTCGCTTTCAATCTGCGGAATCACATCCGGCAGCGTGTATGCCATCATCAATTGCAGGAAGAAGCGTTGCTGAGCGGAGTAGAATTGAGCGTAGCGGCCGCCGTTGCGACGTTGACAGGCGTTCTGTTCGGCGGATTCGAATGAAACCAGCAACTCCGACCACAGGTCAGCGACCTCGTTGTACTGCCGACGCTCGGATTCCGTAATCCGGTGCAGCACCGGTTCATATTCGACCGCACTATCGGGAACCGTGGTTCCGTCAGGCAAGCGGGTCGGGCCGTAGCTGACGGTCCGCGACAGATAGGTGCCGACTGTCTTCAGGTCGCGGCACAACATCTCCATCGCCGCGACACCGCCACGTTCCATCGCGACCAGGAACGACGGGAAGTCTGGAAACGGGGCACCGTCGCCCCACAGTCCGAGTCGCTCATAAGGGGCCATGTGGCGGGCTTCGGTCGCTCCGGTCGCACTGAAGTATCGCACGCGGGCCTGCGGGAACATTCGTTGCAGCGTGATGCCCATGTTGCCGCGAAGCGTGCCCTCGTCCACCGTGGCCTTGCCGCCGTGCGGCGTGGCAGCGGCGTTCTTCATCAGGTGGGCTTCATCGAACGCAATCACCCCGTCGAAATCCGGTCCCAGCCAGTCGGTCAATTGCTTGAACCGCAGCCGACGCCCGTCGAAGTCCGTGCTGAGCATCGTGTAGGTGGTGAACAGCACGCCCGAATCGCCGAGAATCGGCCGGTTCGCGTCGTACCTGGCCTGATGAATGATGGACAGCGGCACGCCGACGGCGTCGCGGTCGCGTTCCGCATCGGCACACAGTTGATGCGACGCGGAAATATGCACGTGCTTGTGCCAGCCTTGCTGCAACTGGTCGAAGATGAACGCATACACTTCGCGGCCCTTGCCGATGCCGGTGCCGTCGCCGTTCCAATGGCCCTTGCGAGAGCCATCCGGCAACAGCACACCGGTCGCCTGCCCGGCGTAGATGACATCCTCAAGTTGCAGGTCGGAAATCCGGCCTTCGGTCACCACGTCGGTCGGCAGGTGATGTTGATGCGTCGCATCTGGCGGCTCGACGGACGCCATCGCCGTGGACTCCACGACGTTTGCCGGGTGAGGTTGTGCCCCGCGAACGAGAGCCTTTTGCACGCGGTATTCCGCGTACACGGTCCCTTCCTCGACTCGCAACGCCCGCGGCGTCGCGGCGGTGTCGAGTTGACCTACGACATCCCCATGCGGTCGAGCGTGCTCAGCAGCAGGCGGGACGCCCAGACCCGCATCGCCTCCCGTTCCACTGGCAGCTCGCTCTGCTCGCGTTCCAACTCCCGTGTCACCATTCGTGCCAACGCCCGCATGTGGCGCGTCACGAGGCGATTCCACGAGAGCCACTGGTCGGTCGTAACGGGGGCCTCCGCCAGTGCGTCGATGCCGCCCGCTCCGTCCTCCAGCAAAATTGCCATAAGTTCCAATATCGGATCCGTATCGCCGGGTGGTTCCCGGTGGAACATCGACCGCAGCGTGTCGAATGCCTGTCTTCTGACTGCGTTCGCAAATTCGCCCATATACGTCCTCCTCTGAAAGCTCTTTGAGCCGTTCGTACGCTTCAGCCAGCGAAAGCCCCGCTCCGGTGTCAAGGGGCGCCCAAACCCAGCCACTCGGAGGCGCGTGAAAACCAGCCACCTTGAGGAAGGAGAAGTTCGCCGTACACCGCGTCTGGCGGGTGGTCCGCCGGTGGAGGCGCGGCATGGCGAACACGCTCAAGATG
>JAGVEP010000471.1 GCA_020058145.1 Phycisphaerae bacterium
GTAGACCTCACCCAAGGCACGCGGTCACGGCGACGGCCGTGTCCGGGAAGGCCAGCGGCGCGATGCTGGCCCCGCGCCGCTGTTCGGAGACCTCCTCGTACCGGTCGCCGGCGGGCCGCCGGTGCACAGTGATGCGCCCCCGAACGAGGTCCACAACCCAATACTCGTTGATCCACGCCCGGGCGTATAGTCGGACCTTCTCGCCGAGGTCCAGTTCCAGCGAGGCGTCCGCCACTTCGATCAGCAGCAGCACGTCCGCGGGCGCCGGCAACGCCGCGCGGTAGGAATCTTCGCGCCGCTTGAGCAGCAGCAAGTCGGGTTGCGGCTCGGAGGCGTTGTCCAGCGCCAGCGGGCTCTGCACGCTGACGCTGGCCCGCGTGCCCAGCGCCTCCTTGAAGAAGTCGATCAGGAACAACAGTACGCCGGTGTGATACGGTCCAATTGGCGACATGGCAGTAACCGTCCCCGCAAGTAATTCGATCCGGTCGTCCTCGCCGAGCACGCCGGTTTCGATCAGCCGAGCATACGCCGCGCGGCTGAATGACTGTGACTTGACGACCATCACGGCACCTCTCGGACATTATACCGTGCCGGGATGGCCGGTGCGTGGCGGAATCGGCGGGTTTGCAGCGTCGCCCCCCCGTGGGCGACGTAGATCGCCGGCGATTCGTCGTGCGCCGGCTCGTCATCTACGTCGGACTCGGAGGTCCGACGCTACTACGTCGGACTCGGAGGTCCGACGCTACTACGCCGGACTCGGGAAGCCGACGCTACACGATTGCGAACTCCGCCGAGAACTGAAAGGGCGTGGCAAACGACGTTCGCTCCTTGACACGTCCGCCGGCTCGGTACACGATAACTGGTCTGCCAGGCGGGCCGCCGCTCGTCCATGGCAGCCGGGCGATTAGCTCAGTTGGCTAGAGCGCCTGCTCGACATGCAGGAGGTCACTGGTTCGAGTCCAGTATCGCCCAGCCCCCTTCCCGGTCGGCACTTGCGCACCATCGGCCACACTCGGTTGTGCCCGAATTTTCCGCGGGATGCTCGCCTTGCGTCGCGCCGCGTCGCGCTTCCGCCCATGGCCTGGCGCGAACTGCGAATCCGAATTCCCCCGGGCGCGCCGCACCGGCGCGCCGAACTCTCTTCGCGGCTGGGTGCCCTGGCCACTGGAGCAGGCGCGAGCATTCAAGCCGCCGGACTCGGAGGTCCGGCGCTACTGGCCGCTCAACAGCACTACAAACGGGTTGATATCGTCGAAATCCACCTGCCCATCGCCGTTGCAGTCGCCGTTCAGATAGTCGCAGTCCGGGTAGGCTTGCTGGTAGGCACCCGGATCGGAGACCGCCATCACAAACGGATTAATGTCGTCGAAGTCGACGATGCTGTCGCAGTTCAGGTCGCCGGGCACGAGGTGCGATCGTGTGTCGACCCCGCCGCCCGCTCCCTGTCCCTTTGACGTGGTGCCGAAGATCACGCCTGACGGTTGGATCGTGTAGGCCGGATCGAAGTAGACCTCGAGCCGGTCGCCGGCGTAGTTAATCTGCGCACCGTACTGGGGCGCGTGCGGGGCCAGGCGCTGGAAAAGCGCCTGGCAGATTATCGGTCCCTCGGTCTGAAAATGCAGCTCTTGGGACGAAATTTGCGCCAACAGCTCCCCGACGTCGGTGACGATCCCCGCGGTGAAGATTGCCGGCTGGTTTTGATAGTCCAACGGATCCAAGAAGCCCGCGTACGAGACCGTGCCCTGAGCACATGCCGTGCTCAGCACATAGTCCGGGTTTTCGCCCGTGGCGCCCGGATTGAACCGCACGCGGATCGGACGCAGCGTATCGAGGTGTACCTGCAGGCCATTCCAGCCGTCATCCGTCACGGCACCGATTCTCGGGTCGGTAACGCTCTGCAGCGCCGCCTTGATCAGGTCGCGCTTGACGCTGGCCGGGATGCCCGGCGGGATGATAATCGGCGGCACGGGAATCGTGCCCCACCCCATGCCTTCGCCATTCCAGATCTGGATGTCCACCACGACGACGGCCGGAAGCGGCCAGTTCGTCGGCGGGCCGAACCGCATGCCCGCGTCGTACCCGCCGTCGGCCCGCGCGAGGGCCGGGCCCAGAATCAGGACGGTCGCAAACGCCAGCGAAATGTTACGGATGAAGAGTCGCACGAGCATCTCCTTGGCAGCGCTCCCGCGTCCACAGCCCGCGTCGTCCGAACGGCACCGCGCCGTTCTGCAAAAAGGCCGGCGTCACAGGAATCGCCGAGCACCATTACCCGCGGCCCGCACACGAGAGTCAGTATTGAATAGACGGCGTCCGAACGGGTTTGACATGCCGCCGCTGACGGCAGCGGAGCCGGGGCGCTGGCCGTGGGTCCGATAGCGCCAGCCCAAACGCGTCGAGGTCGTCGAAATCGACCAGCCCATCGCAGTCCAGATCACGGCGGCGGAAAGCTCGCCGTCCGAGCCCCACGCTGGCGCGCTTGTCATCACCCACATTTTCCGGCGTCGCGGGGTAGGGTACAGTGTCGCGGACCAGGGTTGGCGATGCGAGGCGGTTCACGGATGAACGGCGGCCAA
>JAGVEP010000081.1 GCA_020058145.1 Phycisphaerae bacterium
AGCAGAGCCAGTCGCGCAGACGGCGGGCGCCCATCGGATTGCAGGTGCGGTCGACCGCCCACAGAAGTGACGACTCGCGGCGACCGTCGCGGATGGTGCGCTCGACTTCGAGGCCGTGCAAGGCGGTTACTGGGCCGCGCTGGCCGCGCACGTACTGGCCCTGCTGGCCAAGCCGACGACCACGCCGCTGCCGCTGTTGCTGCTGCTGCTCGACTACTGGCCGCTGCGGCGGCTGACCTGGCGCGCGGCGTGGGAGAAGTGGCCGTTTTTCGCGCTGAGCCTGGTTTTCGGAGTGATAACGTACATTTCGCAGGCGCGGGCCGCGTTCGTCGAGACGCCGATTGCCCAGGGACCGGCGCGGCTCTTGCTGACGCCGTGTTACAACATCGTGTTTTACCTGGCCAAGTTCGTCTGGCCCGCGAACCTGACTCCGTTCTACCCGTATCCGCCGACCATGACGCTCGCCCGGCCGGAGCTACTCGTGGGCGTGCTCGGGACCGCGGTGCTGCTGGTGCTGCTGGCCGGTTCGCTCCGCTGGACGCGGGCAGCCGTGACGGGCTGGCTGTTTTTTTTCGTCGCCATCCTGCCCACCATCGGCATTATCGGCTTCACGAACACCATCGCGGCGATGCGGCACTTTTACCTGCCGGCGCTGGGCTTTCTGCTCATCCTGGCGGCCGCCCTGACCCGGGCGTGGATCGGCTGGCCCTTGACAGGGCGCAGCTCTGTCAAGGGCTGGCCGCCCAGACTGCCGGTGGCGTGGTGTCGCACCGGTGTCGTCAGCGTCATGCTGCTGGCGGCGGTGCTGGCCAGCGGGGCGACCTGGCGGCTGGCCGAGCGTTGGCGTGACACGGAAACGCTGTACCGCTACGAGCTGCAGTTCGCGCCGGACGCCGCCCCCCTGCACAACGACTTGGGCGTCGAGTTACTCCGCCAGAATCGCCATGACGAGGCGATTCAGCACCTCACCCAGGCCATCGCCGGCGGCGGGCCCGTGGTGCCCCTCGCCCGATGCAGCCTCGGGCGCGCGCTGGCGGCCACCGGCCGCGAAGCGGAGAGCATGCAGCAATACCAGCTTGCGCTGCAACACAGCCCGTCAGCACCAAGTGTGCATCTGGCTCTCGGGGAGGTTTACCTCAAGGCCGGTCAGTTCGGCCCTGCCGCGAAGCACTTTCAGGAGGTCTTGCGGCTCAAGCCAAACCAAAGGCTCGTTTACCATCCCCTGGCGCAGGCCCTGGCGCGACAAGGGCAACTGGCTGCGGCGCTGCCGTACCTGGAGCAAGCGCTCGCGACGGACCCGAATTCCGCCGAGGTGCAGATGGACTACGGCAACGTGCTGGCGATGAAGGGCGACTGGCGCCGGGCCATCGAGCACTACGTGGAGGCTCTGCGGCTCAAGCCGGACCTGCTCGAAGTACGCAACAACCTCGGCAGCGCCTGGTTGCAACTCGAGGAAAAGGACAAAGCGGCGGACGCGTTTCGCGAGGCCATGCGACTGCGGCCGGACGCGGCGTACGCGTACAACCAACTCGGCGAGATACTCCTGGGTCAGGGAAAGACGGCCGAGGCGGTCGAGGTGTACGAGGCTGGGCTCCAGAACATCCCCGACGACGAAGATCTCCAGGCCGGGCGCGAAAAAGCCCGCGCACAGCGCGACGCCGCCGCCGGTTCCTGAGGTATCAGAACGCGAAGCGCCAGCGAGAGAACGCATGAAGAACCGGGAACAACCGCGACTTCCGGTCCACGCCGTGCCGACGGCGGTTTGGCTGGTGCGAGAATCCCTTCTCGCATTGGCTGGTGCGAGAATCCCTTCTCGCACCCCGCGGGCTGGCGCTGGCTGCGCTGCTTGGCTGGTGCGAGAATCCCTTCTCGCACCCCGCGGGCTGGCGCTGGCCGCGCTGCTCGCCGTGGTCTGCGGCACCGTGTTCAGCGTCCATTGGCCGGTCCTCACGGCCGAGGCCCGAACGTTCGACGACGAGTCGTATCTCGCGGACAACCCGCTGGTGCAGAACCCGAGCTGGGAATCCGCCGGCCGGTTCCTGAGCGAAGTGCTCACGCCGTCCACCGTCCAGGGCTACTACCATCCGCTGGCCATGATCTCGCTGATGCTGGACTACGCCTGCGGAGCGCGGCCGGAAAACCTCTACCCGATTCATCGCACCAGCCTGGCGCTGCACGCCCTGAATGCAGCCCTCGTGGCGGCCCTGTTGTACGGTTTGTTCGGGCAGCCGGTCATGGCGGCGCTGGTGGGGCTGCTATTCGGCCTGCACCCGCTGACCGTGGAGTCGGTCGCCTGGCTGGCCGAGCGGAAAACCGTGCTGGCGACGTTCTTTTGTCTGTGGGCGCTGCTTGGGTATGTAAGCTATGTGCGCTCCGCGCGACGCTGGAGCTACGGGGCCAGTCTGGCGGCATTCGCGCTCGCGCTGCTGTCAAAGCCGACGACCACGCCGCTGCCGGTGCTGCTCCTCCTGCTCGATTTTTGGCCGCTACGCCGGCTGAACCGGCGCGCCGTCTGGGAGAAGTGGCCGTTCTTCGTGCTGGCCGGCGTCTGCGCGGCGATCACGGTCGTGTCGCAAGCCCGCACGGCCAGCGTGGAATTGCCGCACGCCCAGGGCCTGGCGCGGTTTCTACTGACGCCGTGCCACAATATTGTGTTCTACCTGCAGACGTTTCTTTGGCCGGTGAACCTCACCTCGTTCTATCCCTACCCCGAGCCGCTGAGCCTGGCCCACCCGGCGATTCTCGCGGGCGCCATTGGGACCGGCGTGCTGGCCGTGCTGCTGGTCCTCTCGCTACGCTGGACGCGCGCGGCTCTGACCGGCGGGCTGGTCTTCTTCGCGGCGATCCTCCCCGGCCTCGGCGTGATCGGGTTCACGAACACCATCGCGGCCCTGCGGCACCTGTATCTCCCGGTGCTGGGCTTCCTGCTGGTGGTGGTGGCGCTGCTAACCTACGTGTGGACGGTTGGACCAGCGGGACGGCGCCGCGCCGGGGTGCGCGCGGGAGTGGTCATCGTCATGTTGATGCTGGTGGCGTTCGAATCTGTCGCCACCCGGCGCTGGCTGGAAGCGTGGCGCAGCACGGAGTCGCTCTATCGGCACATGCTGCGTTTCGCGCCCGCGGCGGGGGTGTTGCACAGCGACCTCGGCAACGAGCTCGTCCGGCAAATGCGCTACGGCGAGGCGCTCGACCACCTGACCCAGGCGGTCGCGGCCGGCGGACCCGGCGCGGGGCTGGCCCATTTCAATCTCGGCGGGGCTCTCGAGGGGCTCGGACGCAAGGCCGAGGCCGCGGCGCAGTTTCGCCTGGCGTCCGCAGCATTGGAGGACCGGTTGCGCGGCAAGCCGGGCACGCCGGCGTTGTACCACACGCTGGCCCAGGCGCTCGCCCGCCAGGGGCGCGTTGATGAGGCGGTGCCGTATTTTGAACGGGCGGTGCAGGCGTGCCCGCGTTCGGCCGACTTGTGGATGGACCTCGGCAACGTCCTGGCCATGCGCGGCGACTGGCACGGCGCGATCGAACGTTACGAGCAAGCCCTGCGTCTCAAACCGGACTTGTTTGGTGCGCAGTTCAACCTCGCCGGCGTATGGCTCGAGCTCGGCGAGCGCGACCAGACCGTGGCGGCCTTGCGGGCGGCGCTGCGGCTGAAACCCGACGCGCCGCTGGCGCACCGTCTCGGTATTGCCCGGTGGAAATGGGAACTCGAGGACCATGCCTTTCACCGGCTCAACCCGGTCGAGTACAA
>JAGVEP010000097.1 GCA_020058145.1 Phycisphaerae bacterium
GGGTGCGAAGTCCGCGTTGAAGACGATGGTGATCTGCTTCGGCCGATACGGGTCATACACGTTCGGCCACCACATGTTCCACCAGGTCCCGGTCGGCGACTCCGGGTACTCAATCCACTGGCCGTTCCAGCCGGTGCCGCCCATTTCGCCCGTGGCAATGTCCCAGTAGTAGTGGATCGGGAGGCACGGGTTCGGGAAGCAGTCGGTGCCGGGACCTTGCCATGCACCGGCCTGCGCCAGGCAGTCACTTTCCGTCGTCACCGAGCAGACGGTGCCGACGCAACAGGCACCGAGCACCGGTTGCAGGCAGATGTGCTCGATCGTGCCCTGAATGATGTACCCTTGGCCGCGGACATCCACCGAAACCCACGCCGGGCAGTACGGCAGCGTGATGGTGTACGTGTAGTGGCCGCTGGCCGTGAGCACACCCATGCTGCTACGCTCGATGAATTGTTCATCCATCGCCAGCGGGGGTTGATCAGGCAGCGTCCAGCTCGGCGTGGACCAGTTCACGGCGACTTCGATCCAGCCGCCGACCGCCAGTTCCAGGTCGAAATCAAGCGTGATGACCTTCGGCCGGTACGGGTCGTACTCGTTCGGCCACCACATGTTCCACCAGATCCCGGTCGGCGAGTTGGGGTACTCAATCCACTGGCCGTTCCAGCCCGTGCCGCCCAGTTCGCCCGTGGCAATGTCCCAGTAGTAGTGGACCGGGACGCACGGGTTCGGGAAGCAATCCGTGCCGGGTCCCATCCAGACGCCGCCCAGTGCGGCACAGGCCGCCTGGCTCATCACCTGACAGGTCTGGCCCAGGCAGCAGGCGCCATCCGGGCACGGCGGACACTCCGGCGGCCGCGTGCAATGCAAGTGCGGCGCGGTGCCGTATGAGGAGTGACAGACCTCCTCGCAGCAATTCCCGTCGAACCCAGGCGCGAAACCGTCCGGCAAACACGGCGGAGTGGCGAATGAATCGTCGGTTGACCACGGGGGTGCGCCGACCGGATGCATCTGGATCGGCGGAATACCCCACGCCCCGGTGTCAAGCCATCGCTGGTCGTGCGGCGGATCAACGCGCGTGAAGATGTACATTGGCTGCACGAAGAACGTCGCGGTGAAGGTTCCGCCATTGGCGTGCGTCTTCGTCACGATCAACATGCCCTGTGGTGCCGGGGTGGGCGACAGGCCCGCCTGCACGTCCCACTGGCCACTGCCGGTTACGGTGATTGGCGCGCAACTGACCAGGCTCAACTGGACCAGCTCGATGGGCACGGTGTCAGTGGCCGGCAGCGGGTCCGGGAACCACAGCGGCCCCAACCGCTCCACGATCGTGTCAACCGGCCCGAGCCCACCGCCGAATTCGATGATGCCGTCAAACGGCTGCGAGCCCGGGTCAAAGAAACCGGCCGGGATGGGGGTATTGGCGAAGTTCGACTGGGTGGCCCCACACGACGTAGCCCAGCAGTCGTCCCCGGGCGGTATAGTGCTGCCCCCGCACGGAACGCTGGTCAGCGTCGCGATGTACGGCGCGTTGCAGGCCGTGCCGGTAAACGCCTGCGGACCCACCCAGAACCAGTACTTGCCGGCGGGCAGGCTGGCGGTCGTGATGGCCGCCGGCTGGCAGGCCGCGGCCGTCGCACTCAGGATGATGGTGTAGCCCGTACACGGGGTGGGCTCGGGACCGGCCTGGATCACGAAGATCAGCACCGGGAAGGTCGCGGTCGCGCTCCAGGTGAAGATCGTCGGCTCGGTCGTCACGACCTCATACCAGTCGGTGTCACGCGACTGCGTCGCCCCGTTCAGGAAGTTGCCGCTCGTGCCACAGACCGTTTGGCCGCAGAGAATCGGCGAGAAGACCGCTGGCGTGGAATTGCAGCCGCCGTTGGTCGTGTCAACATAGTTCGGGCCGCAGGCAGGCTCACCCTCCTGAATGCCGCCGGGCGGGCAGTCCACGCACGGCGCCGGACACGGGTTCGGACTACAGGTCGTGTCGGGTCCCTGGAACACGCCGAACGCCGTGGCGCACGGCGTGATCGTCAGGATCTCGCAGTGACCATCCGGGAAGCAGCAGGCACCCGGCACTGGCGGCGCGCACGGGTTGGGATCGCAGACCGAACTCGGACCCTGCCATGTGCCGCCCAGCGCCAGCGTGCATTCGCAGGCAGTGGTGTCGGGTATGCACAGTCCGCTTAGCGAGCAGCACGCCCCGGTGGGCGGGACAAGCCCCGTTCCGTACAACTCAAAGGGGAGGTCCTGCGGGAAACCGCCATCCAAGGCCGCTGCAAACGGCGCGCCGGCAGCCGACTGCATTCCGTTCGCCCCGGGCTTGCCCGTCAGTCCCAGGAACGTGACCGGTGGTTGCCAGGGGCCGCTGGCCAACGTGCCCGCGGCACGCCAGGCGAGCCAGTATTGCCCCGCGGGCAACGTCACCGGCGGGACCACGTTCACCACGACCCGCTGATACCGACGCGCGCAGCCAGCGGTGGGCGCGTCGGCCGCCAGCTTCCTGAACGCCGTGGTCAGCGTGACCGTCGGCACCCGGACGGTCCACGTCGGCTGGGGCTGTCCCAGTGGGTTCGCGGCTAGGATCGCGTAGTCGATGCCATTGATCGTCGGGGTCGTCGCGTTAGTCTGGTACATGTAGAACACGATCTGCTCGATCGTGGCCGTGTCGCAGAGAACGAAATCATCCGCCATGGCGTTGTTGGCCGTACGCTGCGCGCCGAAGCCGTACGTGCCGAGACCCAGGGCCGTTTGCAGGTCCACCGCGTCGCCGTTGACGGCGCAGTGACCCAGCGGACGCGTGACCTTGTAGGGGTCCGCCAGGTTGCGGCTGTTGCTGTAGAACAAGGCCCGCAACATCCCTTCCTCCCCGACGTTCACGAACTCGTCATTCACTTGGCCAATGACGACCGTGTCCCCGACCTCGTCGGTGACGATCTGGTCGGCCCAGACGGGCACGAGGCCCGTAACCATCAGGACCCCCGCGATACAACACAATGCCTTGTTCCAACACATGTCCCTGACCTCCAAACACTGAAAAACGAGAGGTGACGAGAAACGAAACGAGGAGCACTCAATGCCGTAGGTTGCCGAGCGGCGCTTCGCCGCGTGGCTCCGAAACAGCGCGCACACTCTCAGCGGGTCAGATTCGGGTGCGCTCGAATCTGACTAATGACAATAGGACGGGGCGTCGAACACGTTATCCGAGAGGTATAGACGTGCCAGGACCTGACTTTCTGCTACCGGCACGGCTAAATGGCCCGATCGCGCCGCCCGAGCGGCACTTTACACCAATGTCAATAGTAGCACAGGCTGTCCAGTTTGTCAAGATAGGGCGAAACTTTTGCACCGATGTAGCCGAGTGTTCCGTCGACGCTCAATCGACGGCTCGATACGCCGAACGAACGGTAGACGCCCCCGCGCGTGGCTGTTTGACGCACGCGGCGGCCTTCTGTGGCCTGCGACGTGCGACGGCGGGTAAACTCTGAGCATGCGCGAGCCGGAACTGCTGCCGGACATACAGCGGGCTGCCGCGGGCGACCGCGGCCTCGTCGGCGGCGCCGCCCACGGCACGCATGAGTTCCTCCGGCATCGCCCGTTCCAGTCAGTTGCTCGGCCGGCGACCCGCCGTCGCCGACACTCATTCCAGCATAACGACTTGGCCAGGGGAAAAAAACGGCCGTGGAGCCGGGCGGGTCGCACGACGGGAGGTCTGCGTTTAGGATACCGCGACCTGTGAGCAATTCGTCGATGTGCGAGGTTATGCAGCTATGAACAAGATCGATTCCGCACGCGAGCCGGCTTCGTCTTCTGCCGCCGCGCCGAGTGCCGGGGCGGTCTACATCCGCCTGTCGATTATGATGTTTCTGGAGTTTGCGATCTGGGGCTCCTGGGCCGTGTTGATCGCGGGCCACATGCGGAACCTGGGCTTCAGCGATCCGCAGATCAACCTCGTTTACTTGACGACGGCGATTGGGGCGCTGCTGTCGCCGCTCATGGCGGGCTGGATCGCGGACCGGTTTGTGCCGAACCAGATTTTCACGGGTGCCGTGCACCTGGTCGGGGCGGTGCTGTTGGTGATCGCCTGGCAGCAGCGGACCTTTCTGCCGCTCTGGACGGTGATTCTGCTGTACGCGGTGCTGTACATGCCGACGATCGCGTTGACCAATGCGATTGCCTTCTACCACATGAAGGACTCGAAGAAGTTCGGCAACATCCGCGTGTGGGGGACAATCGGGTGGATCGTCATCAACTGGGTGATGAGCACGTACCTCGGCTATTGGGAGCAGCAGCACCCCGGCACCTCGCACATCGGCGATTGCCTGGTTGCGGCCGCGGTACTCTCGGGGTTGATGGGGCTGTACTGCTTCAGCCTGCCCAATACGCCGCCGAGCCGGCAGGCCAAGAACCCCTACGCGTTCCTGGAGGCGTTGAAGCTCACGTCCAGTCGCAATTTCGCGCTGCTGCTGGTCATTTCGTTTCTTGTGGCAATCGAGCTGCCGTTCTACTACAACCTGACGTTTCTGTTTCTCACCGAGCCGGGCACGGGCGTGGGGCTGGCTGAAAGTCGGGCGAATTTTGCGATGAGCCTGGGGCAGATCGCGGAAGTGCTCATCATGCTGCTGCTCGCCCCGTCACTGCGGCACCTGGGACTGCGGACGACGATCGCGCTCGGCATCCTGGCCTGGCCGGTGCGGTATGCCATCTTCGCCATCGGCCAGCCGACCTGGCTGGTCATCGCCGCGCAGTGCTTGCACGGGGTCTGCTACTCATTCTTCTTCGTCGGCGGGATGATTGCGGCCGAGCGCCTGAGCCATAAGGACATTCGTGCCAGCGCCCAGGGTCTCATGGTCTTTGCGACGAATGGCGTGGGCATGTTGCTGGGCAGCATTTTGGCGGGGCAGATCGCGAGCCACTTCCTGTTGCCGTCTGGCGGGCACGCGTGGGCCAAGATTTTCCTGGTGCCCATCGCGATCACGCTCGTCGGCGTGATCGTCTTCGTGGCCCTGTTCAACGAGCACCAGTATCAGGCGGATTCTGCGCGGATTGAGGCGGAGGATGCCGCGGCCTGACTCAGTCGCCAGGGCATCTTGACCCCTGCGGTCGCGATTGGGGCAGCATCTTTCCGGGCGACGAGGGCGTGTGCCTCGCGGCCGACACGGCCGTGGCAGCCCGGTGCGATGACCCTCCCCCGGCCCCTCCCTGATACGGCTTGTCATCACCCACATTTTCCGGCGTCGCGGGGTAGGGTACAGTGTCGCGGACCAGGGTTGGCGATGCGAGGCGGTTCACGGATGAACGGCGGCCAA
>JAGVEP010000476.1 GCA_020058145.1 Phycisphaerae bacterium
CGTCGAAGTCCACGATGCCATCACAGTTGACGTCGCCCAGGCAGGTCGGTGTGACGGCGAGCCAGAAGCCGCCGGTCACGGTGAACTCGCCGCCGGTCAGGGTGACGCCCACGCCGGGCTGCCCGATTGTGCCGGACAGCTCGAAGTTGCCGCCGGTGGTCCACATGTCGCCGCCAGCGGTGATCGTGTACCAATTGAGGTCAAACTCATCGGCCGCCGCAACGGTCGCGCCCAAAAGGGCCAGCAATCCGATCAGCACTGTATATCCTGCAGTTCGCATGGCTTGAAACTCCTAAAATCGCGGCTACGCGCGGTGCGGGCCGCGACGATGCCGGTGCGTCGAGAACGCACCCTACGGTTTCTCGTCGTCGCGCGTGGCGTCAATCCCGAGGTCCTCAGCCTGGCCGTACGCGGCCGGGTAGAGGTACTTGCCGCGCTCGCCGGCCGGTTTGTCCTCCTCCACCGGGATGCGGTTGGCGCTCGCAAACGGATCCTGGCGGATACCGGTCACCTGCCACGAGACCTTGACGTTGGGCTTGTCGCTGCGAATGACAAACTGGTTATTGTTGATTTCTTCCGCCACAATGGCCTGCGCGAACTGTCCGATCACCGTCAGTTGATAGCGGAAGTCGCGATTGAGTGTCTCGAACCACTTCGGCAGCGTGATCGTCGCGTAGCCATTCGCGGCAGTCGTGACGTTGCCATTGTAGACATTCATCATGTCCGGCGATTCGACGAAGGAGTGGTAGAGGTACTTGTTCTCAGGATCGAGCGGGTGGTCGATCTTGAAGCTGCCGCCGCCCTTGGTGAGCGTACCGTTGATGTTGCAATTGCCGTCGACCTGAAGACTACTGTTGATCGTACAGTTCGAGTACACCCGCAGGCTGCCGTTCACGTCGACCTTCCCCGTGAACGCGCCGGCGTAGCCGTTCGCGCTGTTGCACACGCCATATATGCCGACTGTGGCCCCGGAGGCCCCGGACGCGTAACCGTACACGGCTGTGGCCCCGGCGCCGGTGCTCTTGTTCTCCGCGTAAACGCCGTAGCTGGTGCCCGAAGTCGAGCTGGCGTCAGCGTAGACCGCCTTGCCAGAACTACTGCTGGTCTTGCCATAGACGCCGACCGTCCAGCCGGACGTGGCCGTGTTGCAGGCGAACAGTCCGCCGCCGGATGTGCTGGCGCTCTCGGCGTACATACCATACGCGGGGCCCGTGCTGGCCGTGTGTACGCCGTAGACGCCGTAGCCGCCGCTGTCCACGCGGCCATAGACGCCATAGTTCTTCGTGCTCGCGCCGGCCGCCGAACCGTATACGCCGTAGGCTTCCGTGCCGCCGTAGGCATAGCCATCGACGCCGTACATCTTGCCATAGCCGGGATTGCCGCTGACAACGCCGTACACGCCCAGGTACTGGCCGGTGCCGGTCGGTGAAACCTCGCCGTACAGGCCGTACAGCCCGCCCCGGCCCCGCACGCCAATGCCATGGTCTGCGGACTCGTGCTTGCCGTAGATGGCCGGGTTGTCATCGGCTCCGGTGGCCTCGACGTGCAGGCGATAGCTGGGGTCGGTCCTGCCGATGCCGACGTTGCCGCTGCCCTTGATTCGCATCCTCTCAGTGAAGGCGGCACTGCTGCCGTAGCCAAAGGCGATGTCGCTGTTGGACGCGTCCCCGTGGATTTGCAGCAGGGCAGACTGAATCCCGAATCCGTAATGGTTGCCCGACTGGCCGTAGAGGGAGAGCTTGTCACCCAGGGTGTTCGCGAACGTCAGGGGGAACCCCGGCGTGGTCGTGCCGATGCCGACGCTGCCCGTGAAGTACTTGTTGGCGGTGAAGGTCTGCGGCGTGTTCAGGAGCGCTACGTTGCTGGACAGCCGTCCGTCAGGGACCGTCCCGCTCGCCAGGTTGCTAGCGTTGAGGTTGGTCAGGTTGAGACCGCTGCCGGTGAAGCTGTTACTCGCGTTCGAGAAGGTCAGCGGATTCGTGTACGTTCCCGACAGGCGTGCGTCCGGTAATAGTCCGGCGTTCAGGTTGGCGGCGTTCTGATAGAAGGAGCCCGTCTGGCCGTCGAGCAAGTCCGCGTTCAAGTTGGTCACGAGGGTGTTGCTCGTGACGCTGAACGGGGCGCCCGCGGCGGTGAAGCCCGGTGCGGCGCTGAAGGTTTTGGCCCCGCTGAAAGTCTGCGTGCTATCGAGCAGCGCGACGTTCGGCGACAACCGCGCGTCGGCCACGGTGCCGGTCGCAAGGTTGCCGGCGTAGAGGTTCGTGACGCCCGCACCGTCGCCGACGAAGACGTTGGAAGGGTTCGAAAGCGTCAGCACGCTGGAATACACGCCGGAGAGTCGCGCCCCCGGCAGAGTCCCGGTGCTCAGGTTCGAAGCGTCGCGGTAAAACGCTCCGTGCTGGCTGTCCAGCAAATCCGCATCCAGCCCACTGCCCGCGCCCGTGCTCAAGACACTCAGCGGGAACTTCGCGCTGCCGTTGAGTGGGAGCAACGTGTTGGCCGTCGGCGTGGTATTCGCGTGGAAACTGTCAACCGTGTCGGCGTCGGTGCTACTCGGCGCATCCAGAGCGTAGAGGGCATACGGAACAGCCCCGATTTCCTGCCGCGGGGTCAGCAGCGTGTAGGCTCCGCTGCCAGCAGGAACGCGGACCTCCATCTCCAGGTATCGCGCCTCGCCCGCGAAGGCCGTGCTGCCGAAGTCCAGCCAAACGGTGAACAGACCGTTGGTCACTTCGACGCTGGTGAGGCTCTGCGTCGTGCCGATCTGATTTCCGCCCGCGTAAGCGTCCCAGAGGCTGAAGCGGAAGTCGGCGCTGTCGGTCACCGGAGCGCCGGCTTGCCGGAGCTGCCCCTGGTACGTAAACGCACTGTCCAACGGTGTTTGCGCGAGCGCCCCCACGGCCAACGCCAGGCCAGCGAGGCCGATTCCCGCCGCGGAAAGATGTTTGGTGACCATGACGGTCTCCTAGTTCCGGCGTAGGTCTCGGGGTCGTGTTGTTGCCGTCCCAGGCCACACGGGAGGGGCGCCGGACCCAATCTCGGCCGGCTTGGTGGCGGCGGGCGCGAGCCGCGCCGCGACATCGCTTCGGTGGCACCGGTAATGAGGAGCGGCCGCTGATCAGGCAGGTGATCGAGCACACAGGTCGCGCGCTTGGCCGCCGGTGGTGACGCCGCGGAAACGCGCTCTAAAGATCAATAGACCCGCTTGGTCCCCAACTTGACACGGACAGACGGCAATGGGTCGCTGCTCCGCGCTGTGCGGCTCAGCCGCTGGTCGCGAAGCTGGCCGAGTTCAAGAGCGGTGGCGTGGTGCGCTCGGCCCGGCTGATGGATGGGACGGCGCTGGATTCGCCCGGCACGTTCAACACGTGGCAAGGTGCGGACCCGAGTCGGCTACCAAGGTCCAAGCGCGCGGGGAGGTGCGCGGGCGCGCTACTGCGATTGACACGCCGAGCGCGTCGTTTAGCATGTCGGCGTCGCCGGCTGAGGCTTTGTGGAGTGATGGCCTGCGTGGTGTCCACGAGCGGCCGGCGGGCGGACGAATTCCGACGATGGTCGCCCAGTTTCCACTGTTCGACGCGGTAGGCGCGCTGGCGAGCGACGGCGCGCCCACGCGGTGGCCCTACGTACTCGAGTACGCGGCGGCGTTTGGTCTGCTCAGCTTCGTATTCTGGCTGCCGGGTTTCGTGATCGGGCGGCTCACCCGACTTTCCGTGCGCCTGCGCGGACTGGGGCTTCTCGCGGAGATGTGCCTGGGGCTAGGCTTCTGGATCGCTTTCCTTTTCCTCCTCGCGGCCGTGGGCCAGTTGCGCGCCGCGAACCTGTGGATCGCGGCCGGCGTGGTGACAGTGTCGGCGGCGTGGGTCGCGC
>JAGVEP010000049.1 GCA_020058145.1 Phycisphaerae bacterium
CGGTCTGGCGGGCGCGGCGCTCGCCGCACCCAGGGTTGACGCCCCCGGCGGGTCTGCGTATCGTTACCGCCACGTTGGCTTGACCCGGATCGGTGCCTGTTTCAGTCTGGGATACACGCGATGGCCGTTCAGCAGTGGTCCGAAAGCGTCGCGCTGGGCGAGATGAGCGATGATCCCCAGTTCACGGACGATCTGAGCGCGATCGTCGAACTGTGCACCCGTGACCCGCGACAGGACGTGCTGCTGCACCTCGGCGGGGTGAACTACCTCAACTCCTCCAACATCGCGCAGCTCCTGAAGCTCCGCAAACTGGTCACCGTCACCAACCAGCGGCGCCTCAAGCTCGCCGGCGTCACCACGCAGGTCTGGGGCGTCTTCCTCGTCACCGGTCTCGACCGTATTTTCGACTTCGTCGACGACGTGCCGAGCGGGCTGGCGTCGCTGCAAATGGGGGACTAAGCGGGATTTTAGATTTTAGATTTTGGATTTTGGATTGCGCGGTCGGACCGATTTGCACCCGGTAAGCCGATCAATCCTGAGTCCAAAATCTCATAAGCGCTGGGACTGGTTTGCACCCGCCCCGCCGATCAATCCAAAATCCAAAATCTAAAATCCAAAATCCTAGGCGAGCGCCCGCGCGAAGCCCCGGATCAGCACGTCCTGATGCTTGTGATAGCCCAAGCAGACCAGCGGATACAGGCGTTTGCCGGCTTGCTCAACGACGTGGCACAGGAATCGCTCCCACCGGCTAGTCGCATCCGCCAGGTGCCGCTCCACGTTCTTCTGCAGCACGACCCAGACGTCGTCCCGCAGCTTCTCCGGTGTGCCGAAGCCGCCGCAGCAGGCGGCCTGCCCCGCGCGAATATTCGTCAACAACGCGCCTTTCGTCGTTCCGGAACTGAGCGTGTACGTCGTCCCGACGCGGCCCGTGTGCGAATCGCTGCCCGCCACGAGCACCTTGTTGCGGTCGCGGGTCGCGTGCCACGTGAACGCGTTGTGGGCGTAGCTGCGCGTGCCGTTGAGTCCCTCGAATACGTCGAAAAGCGACAGCATGGCTTCGATCTGCCAGGGCGTCAGCACGCGGTGCTGGGCCGTCCACGTCATGTGATTGAGGACGTAGAGTTTGCCGCGCTGGCGGAGATAGTCGGTCAGTTCGTAGACGTTGCCACGCAGGCGTTGAATCTCCCGGTGCTCGGCTTCGTTGTGGTCAAACACGTTGATGTGGACGACGGTGCCGTCTTCCGGAAAACGGACGGAGACTTCCTCGCCGAAGATGAAATCCGCCCGCGGCCCGCGGCGGTCGACTAGCGCCAGGCAGCCGTCGATCGTGTCGTGGTCCGTGATCGTGACGAAGTCCATCCCGCGGGCTTTGGCCTGGTCGTAAACCTCCTCGGGTTCGCACAATGGGTGGTAGACCAGACCCGGCAGCCAACGCAGGCGTTCGTTCGAGAACGTGGAATGGCAGTGCAGGTCGATTCGCGCGCCCAGGACGTGCTCCCAGCGGGTGTGCTGTTCCGCTTGCCCGCGGGCGGCGAATTCCAGGATCGGCGTCAGAAGATCGCTCATGACGACTCCGCGGCCCGCGCCCACGGGCACGCTAGGCGGCCATTGTAAGGATTGTGTGCGGGGCACGCAAAGAAACACGCCAGGACGAACAAGCACGGGCGCCTCCGGTACCGCGCCCACCAGCGGGCTCACGCCCGCGCGATGCCCAGCGTCGCCGCGTGACCCTCGACTTTACCGGTCCACACCTCCGCACCTGCGGGCGGCGCCTCGGTCTTGATCGTAGGCGCCAGACATTCGCTTTCCACGACACTGGCGAAACGTCGCAGAACAGCGAGCACTTGCTCGTCGGCCTGGGCGTAAAGGGTGACTCGCGCTTCGTAGGGCAGGTTCAGGGCCTTGCGCAGGGCCTGAACCTGGTGAATCAGCTCGCGGCACAGACCTTCGTCACGTAGTTCAGCGCTCAATTCGGTCTTGACGACCACCACGCCGCCGCGACCCTGCGCCGCGGACCAGCCGGGCTTGGCTTCGAGCCGGATCTCGATTTCCTGCGCCGTCAGATGCACCGGCCCGTCCGCCAGCTCGACCGCCAGCCGTCCGGTCTCCGTCAGCGTCTTGCGTGCGGCGGCCGCGTCGAGCTTGGCCAGTGCCGCGGCGACCTGCGGAGCGAGTTTGCCGAACTTCGGACCGATCGCTTTGAAGTCCGGCTTGACCTGGTACGTGACGTAGTGCTCGGCCTCGGCCGTCAGCTCGACACGCTTGATGTTCAGTTCCTCCGCGATCAGCGCACTATGGGCCTCCAGCCAGGCGGCGTGCTCGCGGCGGGTGAGAATAATCTCGGCCAGTGCCAGCGGCTGGCGGACTTTGAGCTTCGCGGCGGTGCGGGCGGCCCGGCCGAGCGAAACGATGTCGCGGACGAGGTCCATTTCCTGCGCCAGCGACTCATCGATCAGGCTCTCGTCGGTCTGCGGGTAGTCGCAGAGGTGGACGGACAAGGGACGGAGGGACAAAGGGACAGAGGGACTAAGGGTGCCGGGCTTTGTCCATTCGTCCCTGCGTCCCTGCGTCCCGGTCAGGTTCTGGTACATCGTCTCCGCAAAGAACGGCGTGAACGGTGCGATGAGCTTGCTCAGTGTCAGCAAACACTCGTATAGCGTGTTGTACGCGTCCCATTTGTCCTGGTCGGATGCGGACCAAGCCGGCGCCGCCTTCGCCGCTGCGTCGCTCCGTCGCTCCGTTGCTCGCCAGAACCGCTCACGCGACCGGCGGACGTACCAATTCGACAACGCGTCCACAAAGTCCTTGAGCCGCCCGGCGGCGGGGAAGTTCTCAAAGCGGTCCAGCGCGGCCCGCACGTCGCGGATCGCGCGGTGGAGTTCGCCGATGATCCAGCGGTCGAGCTCGCTGCGCTGTGGGACAGGTCTCCAGCTTGTCGCTGCGATTTTGGATCTTGGATTTTGGATTCTGGATTGCGCTTCGTCGCCGGCTTCGTGCCTCCTTCGCCCTCCCTCCTCGGTAGGCCTCAGCTCCGTGCCTTCGTACCTTGGCTGGAACCTGTCAATATTCGCGTAGATATTGAAGAACGAGAACACGTTGTACAGCCGCACGAGGAACTCGCGCTGCGCGTCGCGAATGTTGGCTTCCTGGAACCGGACAGAAGTCCACGGCGGCTGGGCGCTGAAGAAGAACCAGCGCATCGCGTCGGCGCCGTAGCTATCGAAGATGTAGCTCGGCTCCTTGTAGTTCTTGGTGCGCTTGGACATCTTCAGCCCGTCCTCGCCCATCACGTGGCCGAGGACGATGCAGGCCTTGTACGGAATGGGATACCGACCGTCACGCGGAGGGAGTCCCTTGGTTTGTTGCGGGCTCACGATCGCCTTGAGCATCGAGGCGCTTTGCGCCCGCTCGCGGAGCTTCTCCACGTCACGACCGATCGCCTCCAATCCGAGGGGAGCGAGAGTGAGCAGGAAAGAGTTTGCACGGAGCGGGTCGGGGCGCTCAGGCTGAATGCTGGCCGCGATTTCCTCTAGCGATTTGCCAGCGACGAATTTCGCCTCAAGTTCCGCGCCCCGGTTTTCAATCGCGTTCCACGCCGTGGTAAGCGCGCCGGTGTCGCCGAAAAGGAGCGTGCTGATCGACAAAAGACCATAGAACCACCCGCGCGTCTGGTCGATCGCCTCGCTGATGAAATCGGCCGGAAAACGCTCTGCAAACGTCCCGACGCTTTCCGGAACGTGCGGGAAACCCCATTGGGCAAACGGCATGCTGCCCGCGTCCCACCAGCAGTCGATTACCTCGGGCACCCGCCGCATGAAATATCCCGACGCATACGGGCTGGCGTAGGTGACCGCATCGATGTACGGCTTATGGACTTTCAAATGGTCCGGCAGCGCCGGATCGGCCTTCTTCGCCTGCTCCCAAACGTCCAGACCCTGCACGCCGGGCTTGGCAAGCAGCTCCGCGTACGACCCGATTGCCTCCATCTTGCCGGTCTGCTCGCACACCCAAATCGGCAGCGGCGTGCCCCAGTAGCGCTCGCGCGAAAGGGCCCAATCCACGTTGTTGCGCAGGAAATCGCCGAAGCGGCCTTCCTGGATGTGCTCCGGCCGCCAGTTGACCTGGCCGTTGTTCTTGAGGAACTCGTCCTTGAACTGGCTCGTGCGAACGAACCAACTCTTGCGCGCGTACTGGATCAGCGGGTCATCCTCCGCCCGCGGGCAGAACGGGTATTCGTGCTCGATCGTCTCCTGGTGATAGAGCAGGCCGCGGTCCTTCAGCTCCCGCATGATCTCCTTGTCGCAGTCTTTCACCCAACGGCCGCGGTATGCGGGCGGGGCCTCGTCGCTGAAATTGCCGTCGGGGTTGACGGCGTTGAGTAGCGGGATCGCATCGAAGCCCACGAAGCGCTGGCGTTCGTCCTGGAGCAGGTTGAAGTCAACTTCGCCGTAGGCGGGCGCGATGTGGACGATGCCGGTGCCGGTTTCGAGATCGATGAAGTCAGCGGGGACGATCCGCCAGGCGAGTGCCCGTTCGCCGCCGTCTTTCAACTTCGCGGTCTGATTCGCCAGCGTCGTGGCGTAGCAATGAAACGGCGGCGTATAGCGCAGGCCGACCAAATCGCTCCCTTTGCACGTCGCCACTGTTTCAAGCTTGTGTTTGGACTTTTCGGCGGTCGGAATGACGAGCGCGGAGGCGATGTAGAGGTATTCGTCGGCAACCGCATCATGGACGAGCGAGTAGTCCACGTCCGGGCCGACGGCGGCGAAGTGATTGCTGATGAGCGTCCAGGGTGTGGTGGTCCAGACGAGGAGGGAGACGCGCTTGCCGGGCGGGATTTCCGGCAGGCTACGGCCGACACGGGGGTCGGCCGCTACATCCGCACGGCCGGTACAGAGCCCGGCCGCTACGAGCGGAAACCGCACATATACCGACGGGTCCCGCACCGTTCGGTAACCTTCGCCGACCTCGCCGGCGGAGAGCGCGGTGCCGCCCTGAGCCCACCACCAGACAACCTTGTGCCCCTGGTACAACAGCCCGCGGTCGAAGAGCGTCTTGAGGCTCCACCACACGCTTTCGACGTAGCTCTGGTGGAATGTGACGTACGCCTCTTCGAGGTTCACCCAGAAGCCGAGGCGCCGGGTCATCTGCTCCCATTCGCGCGTGTAACGGAAGACGCTTTCGATGCACTTGCGGACGAATTTCTCGACGCCGTAGGCCTCGATCTCCTGCTTCGTGTGAATGCCGAGTTCTTTGCAGACCTCGACCTCGACGGGCAGGCCGTGGGTGTCCCAGCCGGCCTTGCGCTCGACGAGCTTGCCGCACATCGTCTGGTAACGCGGAAAAAGGTCCTTGATGGAACGCGTCAGGCAGTGGCCCGGGTGCGGCAGACCGTTCGCCGTCGGCGGCCCTTCGTAGAAAACGAACCGCGGCGCCCCACGCCGGCCGTCGAGCGACTTCTGAAAGATGTTGTGTTGTTCCCAGAATTCGAGGATACGCTTCTCGGCTTCGGGAAAGCTGAACTGAGCGGGCAGCGGGTCGAACATCAGGACCTCCCAGGTTCGATGCGCGTTGGAAACAACCTGAAGAGCCGTTCACGCCGGGGACAGACAGCGAATCTCCCCATAGCGGGTAAAGTCATCGGCGTTCAATGTGAGGAGCTGCTCGATATCGTGGCAAAGCATGTACGCGACCAGCCGGGCGTCGTGCGCCGGCCGACCGGACACGGTGTGCCGTGTGCACAACTCCAACCAGCGGTCCAGCAACTCCGGCGGGTCCGGCAACAACGCGTACGCGTCCCGAAACGTCGCAATGCTCGCGCGGGCCTCGTCGATCGAAAGGCCCAGGCCGTTGACCTCTGCGGGGCGCGTGGCCACCACCCAATACTCGTACAGGACTTGCGGCGCGACACACAAGTCGGCACCGGCCTCAACCAGACGCCGTAGCCAGTCCGCCACCAGGCCATGCTGGGCGTCGCTGCGGTTGGCGTTCCGCAGCACGATATTCGTGTCCAGCAGTGCTTTCATGGCTGCTCATCGTAGAGGCTTTCGCGCCTCAGAGCATCGCGGGGAATCGTCGGTCCGGCTATGCATCCCGTCGCGCGGGCTAGCCGGCGCAGACGCTCTGCCGCACCGTCTTGGTGGTGTGTCGCGCGCCCCGGCGTGGAGGCCCGCAAGCTGATCTCCAGCATGACCTCCAGCGGTTGATCGACGGGCAGCTCGACCGGCTCGTCTGGTATGATGGCGTGTCCGTCAAAATGTGCTCGTATCTTCTTCATAACGTCACCTCAGTCGCATTATACCGCCAGCCACCGGCCCCCTCGCGGGTGGCTGGCCACGCTCACTCGGCCAGCGCCGCGATCTCGACGTCCGGTCCTGGAACTCGGCCCACTGATTCGGACTCGCCTTTGTCCAACAGCCGAATCTTCCGCCACGCTCCGGACCGATACCGCCACCAGAGCAGCAAACCCAGCAGAATCAGATACGCCACCGCCATCAGCCAGGGGCCGTTTACGCCCCAGGTCGGCAGCAGCCGCGCTATCAGCCATCCGCCGACGACGAAGACCACCCAGCAGCACAGCGCGTTGAACACCGCCGGCGTGCGCGTATCGCCGGCGCCGCGCAGCGCAAAAATGAACGTGATGCTCATGGCGTCAAACACCTGATAGACCGCGACCCAGCACATGACCCACATGCCGGCCGCCAAGACCGCGGAATCGCCGGTCAAGAGCGCCATCAGCGGCTGACGCAGCACGAACAGCAGCAGGCCGACGATGCCCATGTACAGCATCGTGACGCGCAAGGCGGTGTGCGTGCGGCGGACGGCCTCGTCGGGTCGGCCGGCTCCAATCGCGAAGCCGACCTGGCTGCACAGCGCCATGCCCACGCCAATCGCGGGCATGAACGCGACGTGCGTGTATTGCACGGCGATGGCGGTCGCGGCCATCGCCACGGTGCCGAAGGTGGGCACGATGAGGTTCAGAAACACGACCCACGAGCCGATTTCGAAGAGCCAAGCGAGGCTGGTCGGCCCGCCGATCCGGAAGATGTCGCGACACAGGCTCCAGCGCGGCGCGAACGAACGCCGCGTGTGGTAGATCGCGTCGAAGCGGCGCGTGCAGAAGACGGCCAGCAGCACGCCGGCCCGCACCCACCAGGCCAGCACGGTCGCTACGGCCGAGCCTGCGATTCCCATTCGCGGAAAGCCGAAGTGACCCCAGATCAGCACGTAGTTGCCGACGATGATCGTCACGAGCGAGACGAGCACCGCCAGCAGCGTGATCCGCGGCCGGCGGATCCCGTTGAAGAAGCTCTCCAGCCCGCAGGCGATGATGGCGGGCGTCATCGACCACACCGCCAGGCGCGTGTACTCGGTCTCCAGGGCCTGGACCGCGGGCGCGTGGTGCGCCGCCGCCCCGATCCAGGCATAGAGCGGCGGGACGAGCCAAGTGGCCAGCCAGGTCAGCAGGAGGACCGCGAGTCCGATGTACGTAGTCTGCCAGGCGTAGGCGGCCCCGCGCTCGGGTTCGCCGCGGCCGTCGGCCTGCGACGCGAACGTCTGCACGCTGGTGGCCATACCCATACCGAGGCAGATAAAAGCCCACACCAGCAAGGTGGCGGGCGAGATCGCGGCCTGGGCATCGGTGCCGAGCTGCGACACCATGGCGAAGTCGATGAAGCCCATCACCATCCGCGACGCAGTCACGGCGACGAGCGGCGCCGCCAGGTGCAGTAGCTCCGTCGTCGGGCGGCGTGTGTCAAGGCTCATTGGATTCGAACTGGCTGGCACGGTAGTTTTTCTTCCACAAACGGCGGCAGCGGCGGCAACAAAAAACCCCGACCACCGCGGGGGCCAGGGTTCGTGTTCTTCAAAGCTTTTATCAGCAGCTAAGGCGCACACGACCCGGGCATGACCGGCGTAATAGCGATGAAGTCGATCAGCGGGGTCATAGTCAGCACCAAGCACTTCCGGCGGCACTCGCCCGAGTGCGCCATTTCAAATCCGAGGCCATATTCTGCCAAACTGCGGCCGGATTGTCAACGGTGGCGGCTTGTGCAGCGCCGGGCGCGGCGGAATGATGGGCAGTACATGGGAAAACGCACCCAAGCCATTGCGCGCATCTCGGCCATCTTGCTGGGCCGCACTGCCGCCGCGGGCTGGCTCGGGGCGGCGGTGCAGCTCGCGCTGATCGTGTTGTCGTACCCGCTCATCACGGTCCTTGGTCCGGAAATCCTGCTCTGGATGATTGGTCCGGTTTCCGTCGACGGGAGAGCAGTTACTGCTGCCCGGCTTCCAGTCGATTGGGCCACTCTCTTCGACGTGTCGCCCTTCGTCTTCGCCGTTGGACTTAACGGTGCATTGGCCTACATCCCATTCCGCTTGGTAGCCCGCCGCGATCGGGTGCCGGTGCAAGCTTTCGTTGCTCACTGGTGGCGGCTCTGCCTGTGGGCTCTGCTGCTGGTCCCGCCGGCGGAGGTGATACTCCGTGTCGTAGGACGCTTGCCGTCGGTGTCGCTTAGCGGCCTGCCCGCCGCCGCTTTCGTGTTGTGTACGCTGGCCGGCCCGGCCTGGCTCGCCCGCGGCGGACGCAAGAAAGCCCGCTGGCGGCCGGTGTGCCCGGAATGCGGCTATAGCGTGCGGCGGCTCACCGCACCGCGCTGCCCCGAGTGCGGCGAGGGTTTCCCGAGCACCGCGCCTTTTTGCCGCCGCTGGGCATACCACCGGCTCGTTTGGGACCGGCGTGAACGTGGTAGCCGGGCGATCGCTTACCTGAAGACGGTGGTTGCTCTGACGGTGTGCCCCTGCCGTGCCGCCCGCGGCCTCAGCCTGCCAGACCGCATACCGCGGGCGATCTGTTGGGCCGCTGGACACCTGCTCCTGCTCGGCCTGGTGGCGGGAGCAGCCTTCGCGGCCCTTCGCGTAGCCGCAAACCTGCGGATTGCCTGGAACTGGTTCGGTACCACATGGCCCTACGGCACGCCGTCCGAGGCCCGCATCGCGTTGTGGTCCGCGCAGACCCTGGTGGCTTGGGTGATCGCAGGCGCGACCTGGCCCCTCACCGGGATTTTGATCGCGATCGCGATGCCGGGTCGCCATCCGGCGGCGCGCTGGGCGGGCGCGAAGTGGAGTCTTTACGCAACTGCGTTCCCCACGCTGTTGATCGCGTTGATCCTGATCCTCCGCACCGGGCTGACGGCGTATGTGAGCCTTGTCCCGGGCGTCAGATCACAATTGTCGTCTAAGTTCTTAGAAGTGCTGGCTTTGACCCCACCCCCTGCAATAATTGGTACGCTGCTGTATGGCCTGTGGTGGGCGCGCGGAATCGCCGCCCACCCATACCTGCGGCGTCGCGGGTTCGGGGTTTTCGCCGTACACACCGTCCTGTTCGCAGTTGTGTGGTTCGTGCTGTTCAAGCGGCTATTGAACCCCGGCGGGTTGGAGTGGCTCCTATGACCGAACTGCTGAGCCGCCGAACCATCAAGCCGCAGCACGACCTGCGCCGCCTCGTCGCGATAGCCCTCACGCTGGCTTTCGGGTGCGTTGTCTGGCGCCAGGTGCGACCTCTGCTGGTCCAAGAGTTAGCTCGCAGCAGCTTGGGTTGCGAATGGCGGGCCGGCCTGATCGGGGCTGCCGTCTGTGCGCAGTACCCTCAGCTTCCGGCGATGGACAACGGCTGGGGTGTACAAAGCTGGCGCACCGCTAGCTCGGTTGGCGTTTTCTGGCGGATTCGACCGCCAGGACCTGATGGTCCATCGTTGGGTTATGGGGTGGCCGACGACACACTCGTGCTCCGCGGAACAGTGAATACGCAAGAGGTCGTGGCCATCCCCGTCCCCGGTGATTGGGATCATGATGGGCGCGTTGAGCTCGTGACCAGCTTTGACGCGCTGGCCGGCGCCGACCCCCGTCCGAACGCGAACGTACGCAGTTTTGCGGTCGTGCGGCTGGGCATCGATCACAACGAAATCGTCGCTGTTATCTTGGTCGACTACTCGGCGTGGGCACGCAACTTCCCTCGCCTTCGCCTGGAGTGGCGGGATGCTGATGGGCACGGTCGAGCGGAACTGGCGCTTATGCGTTACACGCGCATCCAGCCACGCACCGTCGGCGCCACGTTTTCGTCGGAGACGGTCGCGGTTTTTGCCTGGGACGCCCCGGGCGGAATCCTGCGCCCCCGGCTGCTTCCAGACGACGGAAGTGTGCTCGTGTGGACGCCGGAGGACGGCCATCCGCTGGTGGTCGCAACAGACGAACCGCTGGACCCGCTGCTCGCTCGCCTCGTGCCACTGCCGCCGGGGTTCGGGGAGCAGGTACCAGCAACGACCAACTCGCCGTCGGCCTCGACCGCGCCGTCGCCCGCTATTCCGGCGGTAGTAGGCCCGCCCGTGCAGTGATCCGCGCCCAGGCGGCGTCGGACTCGGAGGCATCGGACTCGGAGGTCCGACGCTACACCTCCGTGCCTCGCGTTCAAACATCCAGCCCAATATCCAGCCCCGGCGCCGAATGAGTCAGCGCGCCCGACGAAATGCGTTCGACCCCCGTCGCGGCGATGTCCGCGATGGTCTCGAGCGTCACACCGCCACTGGCTTCGAGCGCCAGCTTGCCGCGCTGCCCGGCGGCATCACGCTGGGCTACCGCGGCCTGCATTTGCGCCGGCGTGAAGTTGTCCAGCAAGACGATGTTCACGGCGGGGACTTTGCAGACCTCGGCGAGCTGTGCCAGGCTGTCAACCTCGACTTCGACGAAGCTCGCCGGGGCTTTCAGTTGTTCCAGCCACTCGGTCAGCGTCGCCGCCAGCCGCTCCAGCGGGATCCCCGCGAGGTGGTTGTCCTTGATTAGCACGGCGTCGTGGAGGCCGGTGCGGTGATTGTGTCCGCCGCCACAGCGGACCGCGTATTTGTCCAGCTCGCGCCAGCCGGGCAGGGTTTTGCGGGTGTCGAACACCTGCACGTGCGGATTGGCGGCCTGGGCGGCTGCGACGAACCGGCGAGTCAGCGTCGCGACGCCGCTCATTCGGCTCAGGAAGTTCAACACGGTCCGTTCCGCGGCCAGTACGGCGGCCCGCGGGCCACCGACCGTGGCGACGCACGCCCCGGCCGCGACGGCATCACCGTCCTGCCATTTGCGACCGCTGAGCCCCGCGCTGGAGGTGAATTCGAGCCGCTGCCCGAGCCGCTGCGCAAATACCTCGCAGATTTCCGCGCCCAGCGACAGCCCGCAGATCACTCCCGATTTACGCGGTACGACGCGAGCCGTAGCGGGCGTTGTGCCCCCCGGCAGCAGCGCGGACGTGATGTCGCCCGCGGCGCCGAGATCTTCGTCGCAGGCCAACTCAATTAGGCGGTGTGTTTGCTCTGACCACATAAGCCAGCATTGAGCATCGCATTCGCCGATAATTTTTGCAAGCGGGCCGACTTCAGTTGCTTGGTCATCGCATTTTGCTTAGGATGGAAAATGACGAGTTCGCTTCAGGCGAGCGCGTCGGCCAGCCGGGCGGACCGCATCTGTTGGAGGGAATGAACATGTCGCGGAATCGGGCGTCGGCAGTGATCGTTGTGATTTGGATTTGTGTGAGCCCGTTCAGGCCAGCGCAAGGTGCCAACGAGTGGGTCGAGCTGGCCGGGCAATGGGGCGGCTGTAGCCACGGAGTATTCGTCGACGGCAACCGCGCGTATCTCGAAGTCGGACCGCGCCTCGTCGTGCTGGACATTTCGGAGCCCTCGAATCCTGTGTTTCTGGGACAGAGCCCCGTTTTGCCGCGCGTTTTCGGAAAGTTATATGTGTCCGGGGGCTACGCTTACGTCGCCGATCGGGAGGCCGGCCTGCAAATTCTCGATGTTTCGAATCCGACGGCGCCCGTGGTTGTGGGCACCTATGTCACTCCGGGAATCGAGTACTGGGACGTAAACGTCGTAGGCAACTACGCTTACGTCGCCGATTACGACCTGGGGCTCCAGGTTTTCGACGTATCCAATCCATCATCGCCATACTTGTTTGGGAGTTGTTCAACGGGTGACCATTCGTCCGTCGGGCTCGACGTTTCCGACGGGTACGCTTATTTCTGCACGTGGTCAACTCTGACGATCATCGATGTTTCCAATCCGGCCGCGCCGCAGTGGATCGCCTCGGCCGGGGGTTTGCACGCCTGGGACGTCGTGGCCAGAGACGCCTATGCCTTCGTAGCCGATACGCACCAGCAGAACTGCCTGGTAGTCTTCGATGTTTCCACTCCGGCGTCGCCGCAGCGGATTGGAAACTGCCAAACGCAGGGCCGGGCGCCGACGAACCTGGCGCTGGCGGGTAACTATGCATACGTGAGCGACTTATTCAGTGGACTCGACATCATCGACGTTTCGGAGCCCACAAATCCACTCTGGATGGGCAGCGCGCCGACCGCAGAAAATGGCAGCGCGGTCGCCGTGGCAGGGTCGTACGCTTACGTCACCGACTGGCTGGCGGGCCTGTATATCATGGATATCTCGCAGCCAGCGTCCCCGCACACGGTGGCCCGGTACGACGATGTCGGCATCGTTCAAAGTACCTCCGTCGCCGACGGCTACGTGTACGTCAGCGGGTATTACCCTGGTCTGCAAATCATCGATGTCGGTGACCCCGCCAATCCGCGGCGTTTGTCCGGATACGTGACACACGGGGGAACCGGTAACGGCATGGGCAAGGCCGTGGTTTCCGGCGGATACGCCTACGTCGGCGAAGGCGGAGGCGTCGAGATCATCGACGTTTCCGAGCCTTCGGCACCGCGCCCTTTGGCGTTCCAAGAGCTAGGTAGCTCCTGCATCCGAGTCGCGCTTTCGGGCGCGTACGTCTACGTCGCCGAGTGGGAGGGCGAACTCAGCGTAATAGACGTCTCGAATCCGTCAGCGCCTGTTTGGGTCGGCTCCTATCCGACGGACGGCCACGCGTGGTCGGTGGCGGTCTCGGGCGACCACGCCTATGTCGGAACTGGCGACGGCTGGATCGATACCTTTGACATCTCCAACCCGGCCGCTCCGGTGCGCGTGGGCGGAGCGCAGACCGGTCACTGGTATCGGGATTTAGTTGTGCATGATGGGTATGCATATGCCGGGGCGGAGTACTCCGTTGACGTAGTCGACGTTTCGGATCCGTGCCGACCGGTTTTGGTGGGACGTTGGGCTCCGCCTTATGGCGTCATCTACGGCCTTGCGCAGGCCGGCAACTACGCGTATGCGCCCAACCTCGGGTTTGGTTTTCACTTGATTGACGTGTCAACGCCGAGCCATCCGTTCGCGGCCGTTTCGTACCTTTCGCCCGGGTGGGGCAGCGACGCCGCGACAGAAGGTGGCTACGCCTACCTCGGCGACGACGCCGACGGCCTGCTCATACTGGCGGTCCACATCCCCGGCGACCTGAATTGCGACAGTCGCGTGGATCTTGACGATATCGATCCGTTCGTGGCGGCTTTGAGCGATCCAGTGGGCTACGCGGCGGCGTTTCCGCGTTGCCACCAGATCAACGCGGACACTAACCGTGACGAACTCGTCAATTTCGACGACATTAACGGTTTCGTCGCGCTGCTGACCGCCCTCGTCGGACCCTGAACGCGCGCGAGCGTCGCAGTTGTCAGGAAGATCGTGACTTGCCTGCGCGGCCCGTGGCTTCGACCAGTGCGAGAAACCGCGCGACCTGCTCCTTGCCATACATCGGTACGACGCGGCGTCCGCCCTTGTCGAATGGCTGGCCGTGCGTGAACTCTGCGGCCCGCAGCGCCCGGCGAATCTCGACGAGCTCCTGGTAATCGAACGCCGCCAGCCGGATTTCGTAGCCCTTGTGGTACTTGCGCTTCTGCGGCTTGGTTCGGCGGCGTTTCGGATTCGGCACGCGCAGGACGCCGTTGCGGAGGTAGTAGCGGGCGAGAATAAGCTGCGGGTCGTTGGTTTTCATGGCAAACAGCAGTTCGGGCCAGGTCCACGCCGCTTGCCGCGCACGCACCGTCACGGCCTGACTGTGCGACCTGGCGGGGAGCGAATCCACACGCCTGTTAGTCTAACCCTGGCGTCGGGCGGTAGCGAGCCCGCAGGGTTTGGATGACGCGCGAAGATCGGAGCCCGTAGGCTGCTTGCTCACCCACCGGTCACCGCATCCGCCGCTCGCGCCGCGACGAAGAGCGCGCCGCACGCCCGGATCAAGACGATGATGGCGATGATCGCGAAGATCAACGTGCCACAGCCGCCGACTCCGCCGCCGCAAGCGCCGAAGATCATTCCGACCATGAATGAAGGCCCCGGTAGCGGCAGTGCGGGCATGGTTGCCGGGGCGCTCGCCGGGGTGTTCGTGACGGCCTGGGTCTCAGCCGGATTTTCGCTCTCGGCGGCCGGCAATGTGGCGGTATATTGCCAGCTAAATCTCGCGGGGCCACCACTGGGCATGATCGCCATTGCCGGCGCGCTCGTCGTGCCCGCGGCGGAGGCTGCGGCGAGCACTCCTGGCAGTTTCGGTAGCACCGTCAGCAGCACCACGCCGTAGCCAATGAGCAATAACCCTGTGCAGCACAGCAGCCCCCAGAAGGCCACTCGCGCGCCGCGCACGAGTCCGGGACGCGGTATCCGCCGCAGGAGTGTGGCCAGGTGTCGCAGCACGGCCAGCGTGGCGGTGGTGTAGATGCCCAGCGCGGCGATGCCGACGGCGGCGGCCAGGAGCGCGAAGCTCGCGACCCACGGGCCGACCAGGCCCGGCGGAGGCGGTGCCCCGGGCGTGAGCGACGGAAACGTCGGCAGGCTGAACACCAGCACGAGATTACCCACCGCCGGTATCGGCAACAGCCAACAGCACAGCCGGAGAATTCGCCGGGCCGTGCAGCCTTCGGAATGTTGCGGTCGCCGCGGCTCGGGACGGGTCAGCCAGACCAGGCCGACTATCAGAACGACCTGGCCCACGACCTGGGTCAGGAACTGGATCAGCCCGGATACGTGCAGCAGCCAACTTGGCCCGGCCAGCGTGCTGGTCAGATTGAAAAACGCTGTTAAACCGACAATCGCCCCGACGACCACCGGCAGGATGATGAGGCCACCCAAGCCGATCAGCAAGAGCCGCAGCCCGCGTGCCAGATCGCGCACCCAGACCGGCGGCGCGAAGTGCAGAAAGAACTCCTGTATCGACGCCGTCACCGCCTCGCCGCACTCGGGGCACACGCCGTCAGACAGCAGGGTGCGCAAGTTGTAGCCGCACCGCACGCAGGTGGTATCGACCGCGACCCGCCCGGTGGCATCGAAGGCATCGGCAGGCGGCGGCGGCGGCGGAATGGACATCGGTACCCCGCGAGAGGAGTTCATTTGCGCCGGTGATCGGTTAACCCGCGCTCTCCTCAGGTGCCTGCGCGCCAGCCTTCCTGGTTGCGTGCTCCTTCACCGCGTTTGGGAACCCCTTGGCCTGGCAAAGCGCGTCCACGATTTCGTCAAACAGCTTCACCTTCTCGTTATCCAGGCGCAGCCGCCGTTCCTTCTCGCCGACCTTGTGATAGAGGTCGATCCAGCCTTTTCGGCTGTAGTCGCGCAGCGAAACCATGTCCGCAAACGCAATGCGCCGCCCGCCGTACGTCAGCCCTTCGTCATCAATCACGACCCGCAGCGTAGCGGCCTTGATGAGGCGGTAAAGAAAGTACAGCCCGATCGGGATCGGGATGATGGCGAAGTAGAACTGCTGCTGGATCTCCTCCTGGTCCTTGCCACCGTTCGGCCACTTGAGCCAGCCGCTGCCCTGTGGCGAGATACGACCGTAGCCGTAGCGCGTGACGTAGTAGTCGTCGCCGTCGGCGGTGAAGGTCGCGGGGCCGAGGTCCTGTCGGACCTGTTCGCGGGTGGACCGGGTCTTGAGCGCCGCGGCAAACTCGTCCTTGGTCGGCGTCTCGCCCAGCGTGCCGAACTGGAGCTTGCCGTCGAAGGGTCGCGATTGGAGGGCTGCCTCCGCCGCCACCTGGTTCTTGTGCGGATACCCCACGGACCCGTCGTAGTAGAAATACGCCGCGAAGCCGAGGAACAGGGCCGTGCGGCCAAGCTGCCAGAGAGCGTCCGTTTTGGCCGGCCCGCTTTCAAGTCTCATCGTACCCGACCCCTTTCCGCGTAGCGCCTTGTTTCCACGTGTACGACAGTCACCTGGACCGGCCTGCACTCCAGACCGGCACCTACGAGCCGACATTATGCCGTGACCCGCGGCGGCTGTCTGCGGGGGGGTGGGGGATTTTTCCGGCCATTCGGGCTGAGCAGCTTGGCGACGAACCGGGCACCGCCGAGAATGCCCCCTACGATTAGCTGTTGGAGGATGCAATGGCCACGGCAGCCGTGCTAAATCGACCCTGCATATTGATCGTCCGCGATGGGTGGGGCGAGAACCCGGACCCGAAGTGGGACCACGCCAACACGGTAAAACTGGCCAAGCCGCCGGTGGAGGCGATGTTGCGAGCCGAGTGGCCGTTCACCCTGATCGAGACGAGTGGGTTTGACGTGGGCCTGCCCGAGGGGACGATGGGCAACAGCGAAGTCGGGCACCAGAACCTCGGCGCCGGGCGGATCGTCGACCAGGATTCGATCCATATCACCAAGGAAATCCGCAGCGGAGCGTTCTTCCTGAATGTCGAGCTGAACGCCGCCGTGTACGCGTGCCGGCTACGCCGCGGCCGGCTGCACGTGCTGGGCCTGGCCAGCGACATCGGCGTACACTCGCTGCTGGAGCATTTGTACGCGGTCGTTGAGCTCGCCGCCCGTCGCGGTCTGCAGGACGTGTTCGTCCACTGCTTCACCGACGGCCGCGATTCGTCGCCCAACAGCGGTATCGGCTACGTGCGGCAGATCGAGGCGCGCCTGCGGCGGATCGGCCTGGGCCGGGTCGCGAGCGTCGCGGGGCGGTACTGGGCCATGGATCGCGACAATCGCTGGAATCGCGTGGAAAAAGCGTACCGGTTGCTGGCTTTTGGCGACGCATCTCGCGCCGCCAGCGCCACCGCGGCCCTGCAGCAATATTACGACCACCCGACCGCGCCGAACATGCAAGGCGACGAGTTCGTCACGCCCACCGCGATCTGCGACGACGGCCGGACGCCGCTCGGCACGGTCCGCGACGGCGACGCGATCGTCTTCTTCAACTTCCGTGGCGACCGCCCGCGCGAGCTGACCAAGGCGTTCATGCTCGATGCGTTTCCGTTCCAGGCGAAAGACAAGACTGGAGCCGAGGTCCTATTGGGCTTCGAGCGGGGGAAGAAGCTGGACCTGCACTACGTGACGCTGACGGAGTACGAGCAGGGCCTGCCGGTCCGCGTCGCCTACCGCAAGCCGCCCCGGATGCAGAACATCGTGGGCGAGTGCCTGAGCCGGCTGGGCCTGCGGCAATTCCGCTGCGCCGAGACCGAGAAATACCCGCACGTGACGTTTTTCTTCAACGATTACCGCGAAGAGCCATTCCCCGGCGAGGAGCGGCAGCTCGTCGCGTCGCCGAAGGTCGCGACGTATGACCTCCAGCCGGAGATGTCGGCGTACCCGCTCACCGAGTTGATGCTCAAGCGGATCACGGCCGGCGTGGACGATCTGATCGTGCTGAACTACGCGAATCCGGACATGGTGGGGCACACCGGCTCGATCCCGGCGGCGGTCAAAGCCTGCCGGGTGGTCGACGAGTGCGTCGGCAAGGTCTACAACGCGGTCCTGCGGCTCGGCGGGTGTGGCGTCATCACCGCCGACCACGGCAATTTCGAGCAGATGATCGACCCCGAGACGGGCGGCCCGCACACGGCCCATACGACGTATTCGGTGCCGCTGTACGTGTTCGGCAAGCCGTTCAAGGGTCTGAAACTGCGTACCGGCGGCCGCCTGGCGGACGTGATGCCGACGATGCTGGCGATGATGGAGCTGGATGTGCCGGGGGAAATGACGGGGAAGACGTTGATCGCGTAGCTGCGACCCGGACTCCGGTGAACCGCGGTTTCACCCACGCGCCCGCCGATTCGCGTTTCCAGGCCGGCGCGGTCCGCGACCTCCTGGCCAGCCGTGACTGGCAGTCGCTCACCACCTACCGCGACCCGGCGGGGCATGAGCGGGTCGTCCATGCCCGCCGGTAGCGGCCCGCGCCCCGCGTGGCCGTTTGGGCCGCCTGGTGCGTGAATCCCTTCTCGCACCTGGCGTCTCGGGAATCCCTTCCCGAGATCTTCGTAAGCCTGATTCGCGGGAGATGATTCCCGCGGCGGTGCGTGCGAGAAAGGATTCTGGCATGAGCGGCAACGCTCATTCAGCCGAGGGTTCTCACGCGGATAGCGACGCGACTACCCGCGCGGCGCGCAACCAGAAGGAAGGGGACCGCGACAGCGATGTCCTTTCCCAAGATCACTCGCAAGGTCTGGATCGTGACATTCGGTTGAATATGTCCCGGTCGCAGGTAAACGACGCCAAGCAGGGGCTCCCCTTGCGCGACCGCGAGCCGGCCAAAATCGGCGTCGTGCGTCAAGACGATACGGCGGGCGGAAACCGCTGCGCGCAACACCGCGACATCTTCGGCGCCAACCAGCCCGGCCTCGACAGCCGTCTGGGTGTCGAAGCCCTCCGATCGCAAGAAGGCCACCACGCCCGGGTGGATGTTCTCATCGGTGAGCACGCCGAAATCGCGCAGCGTCACGGCTGTACCTCGGCCGTGAGCATGACGTCGTTTTTCAACGACTCTGCTGCGTAGCGAAGGGCCTGCTCTACGTCCTCCGCGGTGACGTGCGAATAGACTCTGAGAATTTCGTCGCGGCTGCCGCCTGAAGCAACCAGTTCCAGGATGAATTCCACGCTAATGCGCGTGCCCTTGATGCAGGGTTTGCCCGCGAGAACCGCCGGATTGCAGACAATACGATCGAACATGGTTGGTGCTCCAGCATGCATTATATCGCAGCTCGGCAGCCCGCCGCACCTGGCGCTTTTTGGCGGCGCCGACGGCCTTGAGGTCATC
>JAGVEP010000159.1 GCA_020058145.1 Phycisphaerae bacterium
AGCCGCCTGCGCAGGCAAAGGCCAGGGCGCCGACGACCGGTGCCAGGCGGGCCCCAATGGCCATCAGTACCAGCCCGGCGGCGGCGACCACCGCCAGAATCAGCACTGGTATCCAACTCGCCTCGGGCGGCAAATGTTGCCGCAGCGTGTCGAGAATCGTCGTCGAAAAGTCGGTGGTGGGCATGGGTGGCACTCCTTAATAATCAGGCACGGAGGCACGAAGGGACGGAGGGACGGAGGGACGGAGGGACGGAGGGACGGAGGGACGAAGGGACGGAGGGACGGAGGGACGGAGGGACGGAGGGACGGATCGGCACGATCGTATTCCTACGTGCCTCCGTGCCTACGTGCCTTCGTGCCTCTGTCCTCATTCACCGTCCCTTGTATGCCCAACGGAGGATGCCGTCCGGTCCGCGGACGTCGTACACCCAGCCGTCGGGAAACTGGCCCCCGTGTTCGCTGTAAAACGAGCGCAGCACCTCGAGCTTCCGGCTGGCCGTGGCCTCGATCTTGAATTCCGCCCCCGGTGGCAGGCCCCAGGCGATATAACTCTTTGGGCAGACCGTGCGCAGACGGAGCTCGCCGTCGTAGCTGTCCTCGCGACGCCGGAAATTGCCCACGTCGATCGCCCGCAGCGCCGGGCGGAACGGGACTTCGCCGCGGGCACCCGCCTGTTTGAGGTATTGCACCAGCCGCAGTCCGGCCGCGACGTCGTCGCCCGTCCAGGGCTGGCCTTCCTCGGGCACGGGGCCGGCAGCGCCCGTGATCCGCAGCCAGTCGTTCCAGTAGCGTTCTTCGACGTACGCGACGAAATGCCGGTGGGGCAGCCGCACGCCGCTGGCATCCACCAGGTACACGATGCCGCCCGTCTCGACGAACGCGAATGGCTCGCGGTACGTAGCCTGCACGCGGATGCGACCGTCGGATAGCCGCGTGATCCGCTGCACGTCCGCGACCCACGGGGATTGGCGCAGCCCCTCCCAGAGCCGCCGCACCAGTTCGGGATCCCACAGTTCATCGTCCGACCGCAGGCCGGCGGCCCAGGCGAGTTGTTGGAGGATGGCTTCGCCCGCCGGGGCGGAGAGCCAAACCGGCAGATCAACCCACTCGAGCCGACAGGTCACCTGCGGGCGCGCCGCCAGGGCGCGGGTCTCCAAGTCGTGCATGGCCCACCCGGCCGCCGTCAGCAGGACGCTCCAGCCCAGCAAAGCCGCCAGGCGGCGCCAAATCCAATCGGAACCCGCGGTCATCTGGGTGCCACCGGTCGTGTTCGCCGCGGCTGGTCGCTGGGCTCGCAGGGCCATCACTTCGCTTCCGGCCCGGCCATGCGCACCAGGCGCTCCACGAGCTCGTCAAACGGCAGTCCGATCTTTGCCGCCGCCTTGGGGACCAGCGAATGGCTCGTAAAACCGGGCAACGTGTTGATTTCCAAGAACCAGAGCCGGCCGTCGCGGTCGGCCATCCAGTCGACGCGCGCCAGGTGTCGACAGCCGAGGCGGTCGAAAACCCGCCGGCTCAGGTGCTGGGCGCGCTGCAACAACTCTGCGGGATGACCCGCGTCGAACAGGTATTCGGTCGCGCCGTCCTCGTATTTGGCGGCGTAGTCGTAAAACGGCCGCTTGGGTCGCACGCAGATGGGCGGCAGCGCCTCGTGGCCCACGATGCCGACGGTTATTTCGTCGCCGACGATAAACTCCTCGACCAGCGCCCGGCGAAAGGCGTCGAGGGTTTGGCAGACCGCGGGCAGGAACGCCGCTGCGTCGCGCACCACCGTCGTCGCGACGCTACTGCCCTGGTCGACGGGTTTCACGATGACCGGGAGCGGCAACGCCGGCGCCTGACGAACTCCGAGCGTGGCGGCGTCCCAGACTTCGAAGCGCGGCGTATCCATGCCCTCGGCCGCGACCACCGATTTTGCCGCCACCTTGTCCATCGCCAGCGCGGACGCCCGGGAGTCAGACCCCACGAATCGCAGGCCGCGCTGCTCCATCAGCCGCTGAACGGCGCCGTCCTCGCCGAACGTGCCGTGCAGCGCGGGGAACACCACGTCCGCGGGCTGATCCAGCGCCGCGAGCCGGTCCGGCCCGATGTCGGCGACGTAAACCTGGTGTCCGCGGCGTCGCAGGGCCTCAGCGACAGCCCGCCCCGATTCCAGACTCACCGCCCGTTCGGCGCTCGGGCCGCCCGCGAGCACGGTGACGCGCAAGACCTGGCGTTTGGCCGGTGTAGCTGGGGCACTTGGGTCGGCTTGTGCCGCGGGCATGGGGGGACTCCATTCACCAGATGTCGATTTCGGGTTCGAGCTCGATGCCGTAACGCTCGCGCACGCCATCCTTGGCGCGCTGGATTAAGTCTAGCACGTCGGCTGCCTTGGCCCCAGGATGCGCGAGGATGAAGTTCGCGTGCTGTGGGCTGATTTCCGCGCCCCCGCAGCGCGTACCCTTCAAACCCGCGTCGTCGATGAGTTTCCCGGCGGCGTGGCCCGGCGGGTTTTTGAAGATGCAGCCGGCCGACTTCGCCGCGACGGGCGGCTGGGTGGCGTACTTCTCGTTCCAGATGTCGCGGAAGCGGATCATCGCCGCCTGGGCGTCGCCGGTCTCGAGCGCGAACGTGGCCTCCAGCACGATCGCGCCGTCTAGTTGCGCCGTGCGGTAGCCGAAGTGCATTTCCGCGCTGGACCGCTGTTCGATTTGGGCAGTCGGGGTGAGGACCTTGACCGCATGCACGTATTTCGCGAGGTAGCCGTATTTCCCGCCCGCGTTCATGCGGATCGCCCCGCCGACCGTGCCGGGGATGCCGGCGAAGTTTTCGAGTCCGACCAAGCCGCGCGCCACGGTCTGGCGGACCAGCCGCGGGAAGTCGACGCCGGCGGCCGCGCGGACGAGGGGGTC
>JAGVEP010000114.1 GCA_020058145.1 Phycisphaerae bacterium
ACTGTGGTAGCCGCCCCGCGCGGCGCGGCTCCTGTCCGAGCCCCACGCGCCAGCGTGGGGTTTTCCGCGGAGCGCGCTGCGCGGACCCCAGGCTCGCGCCTGAGGCTCGGACGGCAAGCTTTCCGCCACAGTTTTGGACTACACCCTTTTCGCGCGGGGCCGGACCGCGGAGTGTGCGACAGAAGCCAACGGCCGCTAGAATTCGGGCGATTCCGCCGTGGCGAATGAGAGGCGCGATGAGCGAGTTGATTCCGGTACTTTCAGCACTGGTCGCGGACGCGGAGGCGGGGCGGCCGGCGGCACTCTGCGTGGTGGTGGGCACGCAGGGGTCCACGCCGCAGGCACCGGGTGCGGCGATGCTGGTGCGGGCCGATTTTGGCACGCTCGGAACGCTGGGCGGAGGGTGCATCGAGGCGGAAGTCCGCCGGCGGGCGTTTCAGCTCCTTCAGCAAGACCAGGCGGATTTGCTCCATTTCAACCTGGACCACGACTACGGGTGGGATGACGGGCTGATTTGCGGAGGGCACATGTCCGTGGCGGTGCTGCC
The DNA here is from genome assembly GCA_020058145.1 of Phycisphaerae bacterium. Classification (GTDB taxonomy): domain Bacteria; phylum Planctomycetota; class Phycisphaerae; order UBA1845; family Fen-1342; genus JAGVEP01. The sequence continues at coordinate 548 of JAGVEP010000114.1, forward strand.
GGTCTCGGAGCGGATGGCACTTGAGCCTTTTCGGGAGGCGCTGGCACTCGCCCGTGGGCGCCAGCCCGCGTCGGTTCCGCTGACGGTCAAGCACGAAGGTCGGCAGCTCGCGTATCGCTTGCACCTTGAGGTGCCCCCAACTCTACTGATTGCCGGGGCCGGACACGTAGGGCAGGCGGTCGCGGTCCAGGCCGCGCGGCTCAACTTTCATGTCGTGGTCGTTGATGACCGGGCAGAGTACGCGTGCCGCGCGCGGTTTCCCGACGGCGTGACGCTGGTAGTGGAGGACATCGGGCGGGCGTTACGCGCTTATCCGCTCGACGGCGGCTGTTACGTGGTGATCGTCACACGCGGGCACCGCCACGACTTCCAGGCTCTCGACGCCGTGATTCGCCGCCCGGCCGGCTACCTCGGCCTGATCGGCAGCCGACGCAAGTCGCAGGCGATGCTCCGTGACCTGGCCGCGGCCGGCGTGCCGGCGGAAGCGCTGGCGCGGGTACACACTCCGATCGGGTTGCCAATCGGCGCAGTGACGGTGGCTGAAATCGCGGTGAGCATTGCGGCGGAACTGGTCCAGGTGCGGCGGCAAAGTCGCCCGACGTTGGTGGACGGGCCGGTCGAGACGGCGGACGCTACCGATTCAGCGTGTTGACATTCCGTGCCAACATCAAAGCACGACGCGCACATCGACGGCCTTGGCGCCCGTGGGAAAGGCCAACACCGGATTGATGTCCAATTCACGGATGGCGGGTTGTTCCATCAGCATCTGAGAGACGCGCAGGAGTATTTCCACCAGCACCGGGAGGTCTACGCCGGGCTGATTTCGTGCGCCGGCCAACAGAGGGTACGCACGCAGCGACTCGATCATCTCGCGGGCCTCGCTCGAGGAGAGCGGCGCGAGCTTGGCGCTCACGTCCTTCAGCACCTCGACAAGAATGCCACCCAGGCCGAACAAGAGCGCATGGCCGAGCCCTGGCATCTCCTTAGCCCCGACGATGACTTCGCGACCGCCCGGCACGTGTTCTTGCACCAATAATCGCGGTACCGCGGCGGCGAAGCGTGCGAAAAGACGCTCGGCGTGCGCGCGCAAGGCCGCGCTGTCCCGGATGTCGAGCACTACTGCGGCGCACTCCGTTTTGTGGACGATGCGCTCGGCATCCACCTTGAGCACGACGGGATAACCGAGCTCGTCCGCCGCGGACAGGCATTCGGCGGGATCGCCGGCGAGCCGGTAGCGGGGCACGGGAATCGCGTAGCAAGTCAGCAGCTCGTACCCCTCGACCGCGGAGAGGTACTGCCTTCCATTTTGCGCGGCTGCGGCGAGGATGGCGGTCGCGCGGGCCGTATCTACGTCGGCGAAGCGCGGCGGGCGCTCCGCCGGTCGCTTTAGGAAAGCCGCATAGCGTCCCAGGGCCGCGAGCACCCTGGCACCCGTCTCCGGCATGTCATACGTGGGCACCCCGGCCTCCCGGAGCACTTGCAGTGTCGCGGCCCAGCCGCGTTTCTCGGTCATCACCGTGGCCACGATCGGTTTACGCGACCCGCGGTTGGCCGCCGCGATCGCGCGTGCTACGCCTAGCGTATCCACGAAGAAGGGCGTAACGAAGTTCAGGAAGAGGGCGTCGATACCGTCGTCCGCGAGCAACGCTTGCAGGGCCGCGGCGAAGTGCTCGGGGCCTGCGGTCGCGAGTACGTCGATAGGGTTGTTAAGCGACGCTTCCGGATACAGCTTGTCGCGCAGAAACTCCACTGTCTGCGGCGAAGACGGCGGCATGACCATGCCGGCCTCGATCAACTCGTCGGTGGCGATGATCGCCGGTCCCCCGGTGTTGGCGATCATGCCGACGCGATTGCCCGCGGGTACGGGCTGGGAGGCGAACGCGATGGCGGACTGGCACAGCTCCTCAATGTTGCGGAAAGAAACCACGCCGGCTTTCTCGAACACCAGCTCGATCGCGGTGTCCTGCTTCACCAGCCCGCCCGTGTGCGACGCCGCGGCCTGCGCGCCGGCGGCGGTGCGTCCGGCCTTCATCGCCAGGATCGGTTTATGGCGCGCCACGCGGGTGGCGACTTCGAGGAACGCGCGCGGGTCGGACAGGCTCTCGATGTAAACGACAATCACCCGCGTCTGCTCGTCCGCGCCGTAGTGCTGGACAATCTCCGGGATCGAGACGTCGCAGGCGTTGCCGTTGCTGGCGTACAGCCGCACCCCGACGCCCAGCTCGGTAATGCGCTGGTTGATGACCTCGCCGACGCCGCCACTTTGGGCAATGATCGAGATGTGCCCGGGCGACGGCCGGGTGAAGGTGAAGTTGCAGTAGGCCCGGATGGCGGGGTCGGTGTTGATGATGCCCTGGCAGTTCGGGCCGAAGACGCGAATCCCCGTCTGCCGGGCGAGCGCGACAAGCTGGTCCTCGAGCGCCGCGCCTTCCGGGCCGATCTCGCGGAAGCCGGCCGTGTTCACGATGACCGCCTGGACGCCTTTTGTGGCGCAATCGCGGATGCAGTCCGGGACAAGCGTGTTCTTGACGACGATGTGGGCGACATCGACGGGTCCGGGCGTGTCCCGGATGGACGGGTAGGCCGGCAGTCCGCGGATCTCACCACCTTTCGGGTTGACCGGGTAGATGGGGCCCGCGTACCCGAAGTCGAGCAGGTTTTGGATGATGCGATAACCGATGGTCAGCTCGCGGTTGGAAGCCCCGATGACCGCCACCGCACGCGGCGAGAACAATGCGTCCAGTCCCATCGTGCAATCTCCAAGTACGGCTCAGCCGCTGAGCCCTCGTCTCTCGCAGGCGTTGCTGACGTGCTTGCGTATCCCGGACGGATTCTCGTCACGGACAGTTGCGCTCCGGCTGTGTGATATCGGCCAGGCTGACATTGTGCGCGACATCTGGCATCAGCTTGAAGAACTCCTCAGCTTTACGGGCAACCGCTTCGACGTCATCACATTCAAAAACTTCGTTCTTGATCAACCTGCATGAGCCTATCGTCACGCATTCAATGGCTGTCTGTTCCCAACTGCGCTTGCAGGGCCATCGTTTGAAGCACACGGCCGTTGGGGCAGATGTTTGATGTTGCGCGAGACGTTCGCGCACGTTTGTCGCGAATCCCAGCTTTATTCGCTTGGGATCAAGGTCCGGCACGAGCTGGATGATGTAGAAGTACCCCGTATCTCCCTGAACCTCTTGGGCTGGCTTGCTGTCCGTACCGAAAGTATGTTGACGCTCTCGCAGGATGATCTCGGCCTCCTCTTTCGAGAACGTCAGGGGGGCGGGGCCAGCGCCGGAGTCGCGCGTATGGACCTTTCGGCCGGCAAAGCCGTGGATTCTTCCCACTTTCTGGACGTACTTGCGCGCGTGGGAGCGCGTCAAGCCCAACCTCTTTGCCAGTTCCTTCAGTGTGATGCGTTCCGAGTCCGGCATATACTACCCACCTTCCTGTACGAGGCTCGTGAATCACTCCGCCTTCCGGTTGCCCGTCCTTGTGCAGGCATCATGTTTCCCGTGCGATCAGCGCCGCCCCGAACGCACCAGTGTACTGCGGGTACTCCGGGACGAATACCTCTCGCCGCAGCGCAGCGGACACCAGCTCGACGATCAGCGCGTTATGTGCCACGACGCCGCCGGTCATCACGACTTCACCAGCCAGCGGGTCCATTTCGAGGATGCGTTTGACGACCGAGCGGAACGCCGCACGCGCGAGTTCGGGCAGCGGCGTACCGCGCGCGATCCACGCGAGCAGCTCGGTCTTGGCAAACACGGTGCAGAACGAGCCCAGCTCGACGTTCCCGGTTCCCTGGCGGGCCAGCTCATTCAGAGCCGCGAGCGGGGTGCCCAATTGGCCGGCGATTTCCTCCAGGAAGGCGCCAGTGCCGGCGGCGCACTTGCGATTCATGCGGAAGCTGCGCCGCGCGCCAGTTTCCTCCAGGAGGATTACCTTGTTGTCCTGACCGCCGATGTCGATGATGGTGATCGCGCGGGGGAAGCTCGCGTAGCACCCGCGGGCGTGGCACGTGATCTCGGTGACAGACGTGCTCGCGAAGTCCACGCGATGGCGGCCGTAACCGGTGGCCACGGTGCGCTCGATGTCGCACGCCGCCAGGCCCACGGACGTGAGGACCTCGTCGCGGCACGCTTTGGCGGCCGCCGCGAAGTCCGCGCCGGACTTGCACAGCGCGCGGGCCTGCACGCGCTCACCGTCGAGCAGAACGGCTTTCGTCGCCGAGGCACCGATGTCCAAACCCAAAGACCAGCGGCTCGTCATGGGCGCTCACCGCTTTTCAGCAAGCTGTTCAACGAAGGCTTCGATTTGCGTCCTGGTCTGCTCGTCGGAATAGCAGCGCAGGTCGTTTAGATCACCTGAAATCGTGATCGAGGGTACGCCGAGGCGCTCCTGAAGACGCTGCGGCATTCCGTGGCGGCAATTCGTGTTGTTCGGGCAGGTCTTCGCGTCGTGGAATACGAGGCCGTCGACGGCAAAAGTCGCGATCATCTGCTCGAGGTACTTTTCCTTGTAAGGGTCCGAGCGCACGATAAACAGCTCGGTGTAGGCACGCGCCATGGACCGGAATGGATCGTCGGGGTCCAAGGCGTTGAAGATCCACGAGTTGGCATACGTGCTGGCGACGACGCAGGTCCGCAGCTCGAGGAACAGTGTCGCCAGGTCGCGCAGGCGGCCCCAGATCGGCATGCCGTCCCAATACAGCCGGTGCTGCTCGTTCGCAACGGCGGCCACACCGTCCGCGATGCGCGCCTTCAACTCGGCGAGTAGCGCGCGGTAGTAGTCGAGCGCTACCTGCGTGCCGCGCAGGACGACCGCCGGGGCCATGTGAATCGTGCTATCGAAGAACGTCAGCGGCGACGGAACGGCCGCGGCTGTCTCCAGCACTTCCTTCCACAGGTCGGAGCACTGCCGCGAGAGCCGCACGGTTTCGCGCAGGCGCTCCGGGTCGAGTCGGGCACCGGCGATTTCTTCGAGCGGCGGAACGAGCGCCTCCAACTGCCCGGCGATGCCGGCCACGTGTACGTCGGTCACTTCGCCCACGCCGCGGTAACACTCGACGCCGAGCACCGGCCGGGACCAGCGCTGCCCGTACCAGGCGAACCAGTCCTGCACGTCGCGGCACTGGTTGGTGTTGTAGACCAGCACGTCGGGCTTCGGGATCGCGGTAATGCCCTCGTAGGCGGCACTCAGCGGCGTGCGGTTTTGCAGGCAGGCACCGATGTCACTCGTCAGGTAAGAACAGACCTCCGGGGAGTACCCGATGGCGTTGGCGGTGGGGATGGTCTCGGTCGCCATGCGGCTGGCGCCGAGCATGGCGCCGTGGTTTTCGGGAAAGTAGACCAGAAACCCCATCGCGCGCAGCAATTCCGCCGGCCCAACGCTGGTACACCAGGCAATTTTCGGGTGCCCGGCCTTGACCGCTTGATCCAACTCGTAGAAGTGATCCGCCAGCAGCTTCCGCAGCGTCCCCGCCGCGGCGAGCTTCTTGATTTCGACCGCCTTGGCCTCAGCCATCCCTAAGTCCTCGTTACCTCTTCTTGTTCGACCGTCTTTTCCTTGACGCCTAACCACCAAGCTCACCTGCCACGGCGGTTGGTGAGACAGTGAACCCCGAAAACGCTATCTGCCGCCGCGGTCAGGTGCAGCGCCGGGTTTGGCGCTCTGCTTCTCATCGCGGCGGTAGTATGCGAGCGGATCGCCCTCGAACCGATGGCAAGCGTCGCAAAAAGCGATCCCGTACTCACTGATACGGTACCCCTGATGGGCCGCACTGTCTTCAAAGAAGGTTGACACGGGATGCTTCGCTGGCGCCTGATAACCCGTATGCTGGATGATGCCCAGCCGATTGAGGTTGAGGCAACACAGGTATGCGGTGTTTTCCGAGCCCCCAAGGAACTTGCCCACCGTTGCCACGGTCAGGACTCCACCTCGGAGGCCGAGCGATCGGTAGTGCTCGTCAGAAGCCAGTTTCCTGAACTCGATCATCACTCTGGCATCAAGCGGCGACAGTTGCCCCAGGACTTTGGGGAAGGAAGGATGCACCCTGTCCTGCGTTTTGCTGTCGAGATGAGACGCCAAGAGCGACGCGAACATGTCCGAGAGTTGCTCGTCTTCGACTTTGCTCCCTTCATCCAAGATAGGGACGAAGATGTCGGGCAGCACTTTTCCCGGATCGACTTTCTGCTCCTCCAGCCAGGACTTTGCCTTGAGCATAAGGCGAATCTGGTTCTTCAACCGCCAGTATCCGATAGTATCGGAGAGAATCCCGCCGATTTCTCCAAGCGGTTTCAACAGTACTGCGTCGGCGAACCCTTTTGCGGCTTCAAGAGCAGTGCTGATCGGTTCCATTCGCGAACTCCTTTTGCCAAGTGTGTGACAAAGTATTCGCTGCACGGAGGCAAATCTCTAAACTTGCCAGGCAAATGCTGGATCGGGATGCCTCTGCCGCCGAACAATAATTACATTGAGCCGCATAAGATGCGGAACTTCGATTTCCTTTCCGCATAATACGCCGTCGATCTACCCGGCAGGACTGCGTTAATCACTGCAACCTCAATCACTTCCGTCCCATACAGTTATTTATACTGGCGTCCTATACGGATCGGCACAATAACCTCTGCGCTGACCTCATAGCCCGTCAACCGGGCTGCCGGGTGCCACTGCTGTGTCAGCAGTGCCCTCACGGTAGTGGTTTCGGCCAGCACTGCTCGCAGAGCAGTGGCACGCAGCCGCCACGGCGCCGAAGGGCGGCAGCGTGCTGCCTCCATCGATTTCCCGGGCGACGAAGGGCGCACGCCCGTACACCTGGGTTCTGTCACGCAGCGGCCAGGGGCCGCAAGTCATCGGCCGTGACCGGGTCCTGGTTCACGGCGGCCAAGGCGCGATTCAACCTTTCCAGCGATACCCTGCTCGGTGCGGTGATCTCGATGCCGATCGCCCGACCGTCCGCGGCGAAGTCGATCAATAAGCCCTCTTCGTGGCGTACCGTGCGGACGCTCGCATCCCCTGGGTTTCTCGGGAGATAGAGGTATGCGGCCAGAGGGTTACCGTTGCGGAAGGTGACTTCCAGGTAGCGCGGTTTCACCGGTTTCATCTTGTCACTCCGGACTGTAGGACCGGATAGGCGGTCACGACCACGAGAACCTGCTCGGGCGGCACGGGTTCGACGATGATCTCCCAGGCCTGCCCCGCGCGCCGCGTTTCCACGACCCAACGACCCGGCTCATAGTCCTTATGATAGGCTGACGCGTCCTCGAGCATCAAGCGCAATTCAGCTTCGCTGAAGCGGCGGTCCGTCATGCGCTTGAGCAAATGCGGGGACAGCTCCAACTCCCAGGCCCACCAGACAGGCCACTCCATCATCGCTGCCTCCTACGCTACGACGCCGCCGATTTTTCCACTAACTGCTTGTCGCGGAGGGCCTTCAGAATCTTCTCCGGCGTAATCGGCAGGTCCTTGATCCACACGCCGGTGGCGTTGGCGATCGCATGCGCGACCGCGCCGAGCACGGGCAGCGTGCTGCCTTCGCCGATTTCCTTGGCACCAAAGGGTCCGCGCGGCTCGTAGGAGTCCACGATTCCGCTGAATATCTCGGGCGCGTCCTTGATCGTCATGATCGGGTAACCGTGCAGATTCGGATTCAGAATCTGGCCACGCCCGTCAAACTGCACGTCTTCGAGCAGGGTCTCGCTCGCGCCCATGACGACCGCACCTTCGACCTGGCCGTGTACCATCTGCGGGTTGATCGGCGTGCCGCAGTCGTGGAAGTCGGTAAAGCGCTCAATTCTGACCTTGCCCGTTTCCAGGTCCACGGCGACTTCGCAAACGGCGCTGCCGAACGAGTACGCCGGGCTGGTGCCCACGGTCGACCCTTTGTACTCGCCACCCAGGCCGTCCGGCGGCTTGTAACAGCCGGTACCGACGAGCGGACCGTTGGCGTTGAAATACTGGCGGGCGACCTCCTCCCAAGGGACGCTGGGCGACGCGGCGATTTTGGATCTTGGATTTTGGATTTTGGATTGGCTGCCGCACTCGCTGGCGCTTCGTGTTCTGACGCACTCACCGGCGGCGACAAACATCTGGCCGTCGCGCGCAATGACTTCCGTGGGTTCACAGCCCAGCAGTTTCGCCGCGTACGGCTTTAGCTTCTCGACAACGGCTACCCCGGCCCTGGAGACCGCGTGGCCGGCCATCAGCGTGACGCGCGAGGAATAGGCGCCCAAGTCGAGCGGCGAAATGTCGCTGTCCTCGCTACGGATGCGGACCCGCGACATCGGGATGCCGAGCGATTCGGCGCACATCTGCACCAGGATGGTATCGCTGCCTTGCCCGATCTCGGCCGCGCCGATCAGCAGCACGGCGGCCATGCCATCCTCACTGACCTTCACAATGGCGTTGGCGTGCGGGAAAACCGACTTCTTCTGGAAGTGCTCGCGCGGCTTTTCGTGAGACAGTTGCACCTGCCCGCGATAGATGCAGTAGCCGGCCCCGGAAACGAAGCCGCCGCAACCGACGCCGATGCCTTTGGCGGGCGAGACGCCCACCCCACCCGGCGAGACGCCCACTGCACTCTCCTTCGCTGGTGCGAGAATCCCTTCTCGCACCTGCTCCCGCGGGAATCCCTTCCCGCGGCCGTTCGCCTCAGCGTACGCCCGGTACTTCTCGCTGAACCCGCTCTTCTCCGCCACCGCGTCCAGCGTCGCGCGAAATTCGCAACTGCCGACATCCAGATCGTTGACGGTGCGCGTGTTAGGCGCCATGGCGTTGCGGCGGCGAATCTCAAGCGGGTCAATTCCCAACTCGTCCGCGACCATGTTGAGCAGGCACTCGAACGCGAACCGCGGCTGCGGCACGCCGTGCCCGCGCATCGCACCACAGGCGGGCTTGTTGGTCATCACGCGATAGCCGTCGTATTTGTAATTGGGGATGTGGTACAGCGTTGGCATCATGCTGCCGGCGTAGTAGGCCGTCGCGACGCCGAAGGAGGTGTAGGCTCCGCCGTCCAGGTAGATTTCACTGCGCAGCGCCTGGATGCGTCCGTCGCGGTCGACGCCGAGCTTGAGTTTCATGTGTTGTTTGTGGCGGCCGCGCCCGTAGTGGAACATCTCTTCGCGTGAGTAGACCATCTTGACCGGGCGCCCGGTTTTCCGGCTCAGGAAGATGGCGCACAGGTCGAGGGGGTTGGTGGCCGCCTTGCCGCCAAACCCACCGCCGACCGCGGGTCGGAGCACGCGGATCCGGCCCAAGGGGATATTCAGAACGTGCGCGACCATGTACTGCACGTAGTGCGGCACCTGGGTCGAGGTGTACAGCACCAGCGTGCCGTCGTGGTTCCAGGCCGCGATGGCGGCGTGCGGCTCGAGCGGCGCCTGCTGGATGTGATTGCCGGTGAACGCCTCCTCGCGTACGAGATATGACTCCGCGAACGCCCGCTCAATATCGCCGAAACTCTGTTCCACGTGCGTGTTGATGTTGCGCGGATATTGCTCGTGTACTAGCGGTGCACCTTCGGCCGTGGCCGCCAGGGGGTCGAGGACGGCGGGCAGTTCCTCGTACTCCACGTCGATAAGCGCTAGCGCCTGCTCCGCGGTCCGTTCGTCAATGGCCGCCACGGCAGCCACGGGGTCGCCGACGTGCCGAACCTTCACTTTGGCCAGCACGTGTTCGTCGTAGCGGGCGGGCGATACGCCATACATCGTGTCCGGCACGTCCGCGCCGGTGATGACCGCGAGCACGCCCGGCAGCGCGCGGGCTTTGGTGACGTCGATGCGTTTGAGCCGGCCGTGGGCGATGGGCGAGCCGAGGATTTTGCCGTGGACCATGTTGGGCAGAGCGATGTCGGCGGTGTAGACCGCGCGCCCGGTGACCTTGTCGGCGGCGTCGACGCGCGGGCTGGAGACGCCGACACTCGATGACGAGTTTGGATTTTGGATTTTGGATTTTGGATCGGCAAACGCACTCGCTGGCGCTTCGTGTTCTGAGGGCGGCTTGGCGCACGTGCCGTCGGCGCGGTGGTTCGCACACCGCTCGACGGCGCGCAGGATGCCCGCGTAGCCGGTGCAGCGGCACAAGTGGCCGGCGAGGGCCTCTTTGATGTCCGGCGTAGCTGGCTTTGGATTACGCTTCAGCAGGGCGGTCGCGGACAGAACCATCCCGGACGTGCAGAAGCCGCACTGAATCGCCCCCTCAGCGATGAACGACTTCTGGAGCGGCGACAGCTCCCCATTGTGGGCCAGGCCCTCGACCGTGGTGATCGCCTTGCCCTCCATTTCCGCGGCGAGCAGTAAACAACTGTTCATGGGCTCGCCATCGACCAGCACGGTACACGCGCCGCAGTCACCGACGTTGCAGCCCTTCTTGGTGCCCGTCAGCCGCAGCTTGTCGCGGAGCACGTCGAGCAGCGTTTCACAGGCTTCAACGGCCAACCGGTAGGTTTGACCATTCACGTTGAAAGTGCAAAGGGCGGTCATGGTTTAGCCAAATAGCTTGTCGAACATTGCCGGGGCGATCCGATACACCCGCGCGTGTCCGGATGTTCGCTCAGAATCGCGCGTCTGAGGTCTTCGTAGCGAGTGCCCCCGGGCCAGGACGCGACGATCTGCCGCGCCAGGTCTCGAATCTCCTTGACGGATAGCTTGGCCATCGTCCGGCTCCAACTCTTGCGACTTACTCGCGCAGAATGCGTACGATCGCCTCAGTTACTTCACCCGACTTCTCGCGCTTCAAACCGCCGATCCGGTACAGGATCAAGCGCGTGTCCGCGGTGAAAATCCGGTTGGGACGTACATTGCTGGGGCGCTTCAAGCCGCCCTCCTGGAAGTCCGCATCGCCCAAGCTCAGCGCGTACCCGTCGCGCACGTCCCGGCTCGTGATCTGGCAGAGAATCACGTCCTCATCAGAGACGCGGGCGACCACCAGAGCGGGCCGCCGCTTGGCGCGGGTCAGGTCCGAGAAAGGGAACGGAACGACCACTACATCGCCTTTCACAAATCGGCCCACGCGGCGTCCTCCTCCGGCCTGAGCCAGTCACGGCCGAGCGCCGGCTCGCTGGCGATGGCGGTCTCGAACCGCTCGCGGGCAACCTTGTCCCTCAGGTAGCGAATGAAGTCGAGAGCCTCTTCCAGAAGCGGTTCGGGCATCTCCTGCAATTCCTTCAGCACGATGTCACGCCTTGTCATCGGTCTACAACTCCTCTAAAGATCACTCTCCCCTCGGGTAGCGCCGCCCACAGAACCAAAACCGTTCTCGAAGCACACTCTAAGCTCCGAGTTCTCGATTGCTCTGACGTTCTTGATCCGTGGTGTTCCTGGCATCGTCGATTCACTCTAGGTCCGGCAGTTGTCTGAACTCTTGACGGCTCCACATATCAAAGAGCGTACCCATCACGATATATTGGATCCAGGAAGTACCTCACTCGTGACTCGTCTCCTGCGCACGATGCCAGGCCGCGCGCAGCGCACGGCCGGTCAGCACGCGCACGAGCTCACGCCGGTATTCTGCCGAACCGCGCACATCGGAAATCGGGGCGGCGGCCTGGAAAGCGGCTCGGGCAG
>JAGVEP010000326.1 GCA_020058145.1 Phycisphaerae bacterium
CCGTCCTGCGGCGGCGGGGCGGCGCGGTCCTGCGGGGCGCCGCCGGGCTGGTCCGCGCGGGCACCGACAAACTGAAAGTTCTCGATCGTCACTCTGTGCTTGGAGCGCTTCTGGCCATCCTGGCCAGTCCAGGTGTCCAGCCGCAAATGACCCTCTATCAGAATCGAGCGCCCCTTGGCCATGTATTGGTTGAGCGTCTCCGCCTGCTTACCGAAGGCGTTGACGTCTACGAAACACACTTCCTCTTTCATGTTGCCGTCCTTGTCGCGCCAGCGCCGGTTGACGGCCAGGCCGAATTCACAGACGGCCATGTTGCTCGGGAGATAGCGCAATTCGGGATCGCGCGTCAGGTTCCCCATCAGGATTACTTTGTTGAAGCTGGCCATCGTTCGCGTCCGGAAAAGGCAACAAGGCAACCAGGCAACCAGGCAATCAGACAACCAGACAACTGGGGCGCTGGAGCCGGTGCGACTAGTTCGCTTCGCCGGCACCAAAGGCCGCCTCGGCGGGAACTTCCTCCGCCAGTGGCGCACGTTCCCCCTCGCGCCCGGCGTACGGCTCGCCACCTCGGCCGCGGTCGTAACCGCGCGGCCCATAGCGGCGGTCGCGGTCGTCCTCATGCCGGCGTCCTTCGCTGGCCATCGGCGCCAGCGGTTCCTCCGCGGGGTGCGCCCGCAACTCGGCCAAACGCTCCTCGGTGAGCCGCTCGGTCCGCAGGAACAGCGCCCGCAGAATCACTTCGCTGAGCACCACGTCGCGCTCCAGGTCGACGAGTTTCTCCGGCGGGGCATCAAAGTAGCTCAGCACGTAGGTGCCACGCTTCCGCCGCTTGATCTCGTACGCCAGCCGGCGCTCGTCGAACTTGACGCACACCAGGAGCTCGGCCCCGATACGGCCGCACAGCCGCCGGAGTTCCTCTTCGATTTCGTGCCAGTCGCGCACGACGGTGGTGTCAAACAGGAACAGTCCTTCGTAACGTTTCAAGATGACTCTCCTTGCGACCGGGGGTCAGCGGCCTTGGGGCCCGGCTCCCGGTCCTGTCGTCGATTAAACCGATTCATCGCCGCGTCAATGCCGGCCTGCAACCAGCAGACCACCGCGTCCGCCGCCCGGCCCACCGCGTCCGCGATCGCGGGCCGCTCGTCCGGCTCGAAGCGGCTGAGCACGTACTCCACCGCCGCGCTCGGGTGGACCCGGCCGATCCCGACCCGCAGCCGGGCAATCTCGTCGGTGCCGAGTTGTCGGAGCACGTCGCTCATGCCGTTATGTCCGCCGGCCGTGCCAGACGCCCGCGCCCGGAGCAGCCCGACCGGCAGGTCGAGGTCGTCGTGGGCGATCAGCACGTCCGCCGCGGCCAGCTTGTAGAACCGCAGCGCGGCCGCGACGCTGCGACCGCTCAGATTCATGAAGGTGCTCGGCTTGAGCAGGAGCACACGCTGTCCGCAGGCTTGCGTCTCGCCGATCAGACCTTCGAAATCGCGGTCGTAGCGCGTCACCTCGGTCGCCCAGCGGCGCGCGAGCTCGTCCACCACCAGGTACCCGATGTTGTGGCGCGACTCGGCGTAGCGCGGCCCCGGATTGCCCAGGCCGGCGACCAGCTTCACGACTACTCTCCGCCTGCACTTTCCTCGGTCTCCTTCGGCCCCTTGCCGATAATCTCGGGCTCAACCGCTGCCGCGCCTTCGACCACCGCGCCCGCCACCGCCTCGGCATGGACGCGCGGCGGCTGAACCACCGCGACGATGTCGTCCGCAGCGTGTTTCGTGACGATCCCCGGCGGAAACTGGACGTCGCGAACGTGCAGCGTCTGGTTCAGCTCCAGGTGGTCGACGCGAATGCGGATGGACTCGGGGATGTTCAGCAACTCGCACTCGATCTCCAGGTCGGACAGGATCGTGACGAGCACGCCACCCGCCGCGCAACCCTTGGGCGTCCCGCGGTACTCGATCGCCACTTTCACGTGTACCTGCTCGGTCAGATCGACGCGCATCAGGTCCACGTGTAGCGGCGTTTGCTGCAAGTGATCGTATTGCACACCCTTCAGCAGGTACTGCTCCTCCTGGCCGTCGGTGAGCACCTTGACGACATGCGCCCGGTGGTCGAGCGCCAGCCGCAGGTCGTGCAGCGAGACCGACGCATACTCCACGGGCTGGCCGTGGCCGTAAATCACGGCCGGCACGAACCCGCGCCGCCGCAGGCGCTCGTTGCCGTGGTGGCCAGCGAGCTGCCGTTTTTCGCCTTGGACGGTTGCGATTTCCATCGAGTCACTCCGCTAGGGTGGGCACCGCCCACCATCTTGTCCTGGTGGGCACTGCCCACCCCACGTAAGCACTACTTCATAAACAAACTGCTCACCGATTCGTGCCGGTGAATCCGGCGAATCGCCTCGCCCAACAGCTCACTCACCGTGAGCACCGTCAGGTTCGGCAATTTCTCGCGCACCGCCGGCGGGAGCGGGATCGTGTCGGTCACCGCCAGATGGTCGATCGGAGCACCGGCCAGCCGCTCGACCGCCGGCCCGCACAGCACCGCATGCGTAGCGGCGACGATGATCTTGCGCGCCCCTTGCCGATGCACAAGCTCCGCCGCCAGTGCCACCGTGCCCGCCGTCGCGATGATGTCGTCGACCATCAAGACCGTCTTGCCCTTCACGTCGCCGATGATCGCACCGTGCTGGATTTCGCTGCCGCTGATCCGCCGTTTGTCGATGATCGCAAGGTCACCGCCAAAGCGGTCCGCGTACACGCGGGCGCGCTTCACGTTGCCGACGTCGGGACTCACCAGCGTGAGCGGGCCAACGTCAAGTGAACCAATATAGGCCGAAAAAACTGGTTCCGCAGACAGATTATCCGCAGGAATGTCGAAAAAACCCTGAATCTGGGCGGCGTGCAGATCGAGCGTCAGGACGCGATCGGCTCCGGCCTTCGTCAGCAGGTTCGCAACGAGCTTGGCCGTGATCGGCACCCGGCCCTCGTCCTTACGATCCTGCCGGGCGTAGCCGAAGTACGGGATCACCGCCGTCACGCGGTCCGCCGACGAGCGTTTCATGCACTCAATGAAGATCAGCAGTTCCATCAAGTGCGTGTTGCCCGGACAGCAGGTCGACTGGACGACATAGGCGTCCCGGCCGCGTACGTCATCCAGCAGTTTGAGCGAGATCTCGCCATCGGGGAAATCGCCCAGGGAACGCCGTCCGAGCGGCGAACCCAGGTACTGGGCGATCGGCTCCGACAAGCCCGGGTTGCTCCGACCCGCAAAGACGCGCAACTCGTTCATGGGCTGCCTCCCCGGGGACCGGTGAGGACGGTGTGGTCCGGAATACGGACCGCGCCGGTCAGGTGCACGAAGGGTCCGATCCGGCACTCGCGGCCGATCGTCGCCGGTCCACTGATGACCACAAACGGTTCGATGATGGTATCGACGCCGATGGTCGCCCGGGCATCGATCCAGGTCGTTTCCGGGCTGACGATCGTGACGCCGTCCGCCATCAACTTATCCAGCACCCGATCCCGCATGAGGCGGTTGACCAGGGCCAGTTCCTTCCGCGAGTTGATGCTGTAAATATCCTGCGGCGGGACGGCGGTGACCACGCCGACCTTGTGGCCGGCCTGCATCAGCAAGCCCAGCGTGTCGGTAATGTAGTATTCCTTCTTCGCGTTGTCGGGCCGCAGTTTCTCCAGGGCGGTGAGCAGGTCGGCGGTGCGGAAGCAGTAATAGCTCGGATTCACCTCGCGAATCTGGCCCTGCTCCGGCGTGGCGTCGTGGTGCTCGACGATGCTGCGCAAATCGCCCCGTTCGTCCCGCCAGATGCGCCCGTAGCCGGTCGGATCGTCGAGCACGGCGGAGGCGAGCGTCGCGGCGGCGTTTTCCGCCCGGTGCCGCGCGAGCAGTTCCTTGATCGTCTCGGCGCGAATCAGCGGCCCGTCGCCACAGAGCACCAGGACGTGTTCATAGCCGCGAATCTGCTCGCGGCACACCATGACCGCGTGACCGGTCCCGAGTTGCGGATTTTGCTCCACCCAGGTGATGCCGTTGTCACCGGCAAACGCGTCAATGACGAGCTGCTTGCCGTGGCCAATGACCGCGACGCAGTTCTGAACGCCCGCCGCCCGGCAAGCGTCGAAGACGTACGCCAGCATCGGGCGACCGCAGATCTCATGGAGCACCTTGGGCAGGTCGCTCTTGAGCCGCGTGCCTTTGCCGGCGGCGAGGATCACAGCGCCGATTTGCGCGTCGTGCATTCGCTTCTCATGCATCCCAGCTCGGCCGCGGCTGGGCTTCAAGCTGATAGCTGAAAGCTGAGTGCTGACAGCATCACAAAGCTACCCGGCCTGGACTCGAACCAGGAATGCCAGGACCAAAACCTGGTGTGTTGCCAATTACACCACCGGGTAACGGGTCGCCGGACGTTGACCGTCGTTTGCCCGATCTGTCGCTGCTGTTCTGCGAGCACGGTCGGGGACCCGCGCGGAGGCCTGCGCCGCCGGCCGTGTGCCCGGCAGCCCAGTGTGGCATAGCGCCACGCGC
>JAGVEP010000385.1 GCA_020058145.1 Phycisphaerae bacterium
ATCCAGGTCCCGCTCCCCGCAGCGCCGCGCCGGCACCGCCTGCCGATCTTGCAGCGTATTCCCACGCCGTGCCTGCTCTGGACGCTTGCGGCCCTCGTCGCGACCGCGAGCATCTTCGTCGGATCGGACTTGCTCACGCGTTTCGCGCTGCCGCACCTGGCGACCGGGTGGCGGCACGCGCTGCTGACGCTGTTCGCCATGCTCATCACTGCTGTGACCACCGCGACGGTCTCTCACGTCGTCCATAGTCAACAGCGGAAGTTGGCGTCAACGGCCGCGCGGCTGTCAGAGCTGATCAGGTCGTCGTACGCGAACCCCGCCAATCCCGGTCGGTTCGTGAATCCACACCTGGTCCACTGCCGGGACTTGGTCAAGTGCGGGCGCACGGATTGTCCCATGTACGACGCCGCCGGGCAGCGCTGCTGGGAAGTGATGGCGCTGGACCGCTCCGGGCAGGAGAACTTGCCGACTTGGGTCGAGATCGCCAAGTGCTTTGAGTGCCCTGTTTACAAGCGGTCGTGCCCGGACCCCGTCACCGAATTGGGCGAGAGCTTCAACAGCCTGGCCTTCCTGCTGGAAACCGAGTCGCAACGGGCGAGCGGGATGCGCGCCCAGATGGCCGAGAAGGAGAAGATGGTCGCGATCGGTCAACTGGCGGCCGGCGTGGCCCACGAAGTGTGCAACCCGCTCTCGAGCATCTCGTCGGTTGTGCAGATGCTCAAACGCACGCAAGCGGACGCGTCCACCACCGAACAGCTCGACGTGATCGAGGCCCACATTCGGCGGATTACGAACATTGTGCGGAAACTCACGAGCCTTGCCCATCCGGGCGTGGAGCGTTGGGAACGCGTGGACGTGGCTGCGGCAGTAGAGGAAGTCGTGCGGCTGGTGACTTTTGAGCGGCGCGCCCGGCACACGCAAATCCAGTGGGCCCGGCCGGCCGGCGTGCTGACCACGTACGCGGTCCGCGATCAGCTTCAGCAGGTGTTCCTCAATCTGGCGCTGAATGCCCTCGATGCGATGCCGGAGGGTGGGCGGCTGACGTTCGCCGCTGAACAACAGGACGGCAAAATCCGCGTGTGCATCGAGGACACCGGATTTGGGATAGCGCCGGACGTGGGCCGGCGCGTCTTCGACCCGTTTTATACGACCAAGCCCGCCGGGCACGGCACGGGCCTCGGGCTGTCCGTCAGCTACGGGATCGTTCAAGAGCACGGCGGCACGATCGACTTCAGCGCGGCCGCCCAACAGGGCACGGTCTTTGCCGTCGAGCTGCCGGTGCTCAGCGAGCCCCCGGGATAACGAGCATGGAGCGAGCCACAGTACTCTTGGCGGACGACGAAGATACGCTGCGCAAGAACCTGGCCCAGGTCTTGCGCGAGGAGGGCTTCGACGTGATCGCCTGTGCCGACGGCAGTGCGGCCCTGCGGGCGATCAAATCCACCTCCGTCGATGCGGTGATCACCGACCTCCGCATGCCCGGCGTCAGCGGCATGGAGTTGATCGACCACGTGCGGAAGCTCGCACCCGACGCCGCCATCATCGTCATCACCGCCTACGGCGAGGTCGAAACGGCGGTGGGCGCGCTCAAGAAAGGTGCCCGTGACTACATCTGCAAACCGCTCAACTTCGACGAGCTCATCTTCCGGCTGAAGCGGCTGCTCGATCACGAGGACCTTGCCAGGCAGAAGAAGCTGTTGCAGGAGCAGCTTGAGGAGGTCTATGACTGCACGGCCGTCGTGGCCCAGTCGCCGGCGATGATCGCCATTCTGGAGACGCTTCGGCACATCGCGCACACCCTGAGCAATGTCCTCATCAGCGGGGAGAGCGGCACGGGCAAGGAAGTCCTCGCGCGACTGCTGCACTACAGCGGCAGCACCCGGGACCGGCCGTTCGTGGCCGTCAACTGTGGCGGCCTGGTCGACACCCTGATTGAGAGCGAGCTGTTCGGCTATCGGCGCGGTGCGTTTACCGGTGCTGACGCCGACCGGGTGGGTTATTTCGAGACGGCGGACGGCGGGACGCTCTTTCTCGACGAAGTCGGCAACCTGCCGCTCAAGGGGCAGGCCGTGTTGCTGCGGGCGATCGAGGAAAAGGCGGTAGTCCGCGTCGGGGAAAGTCGCCCGCGCCGCGTGAACATCCGCATCGTCGCGGCCAGCAATCGTGATCTCGAAAAAGCGGTCGCGGCCGGGGAGTTCCGGGAGGATCTGTACTACCGGCTGCACGTGGTGGGTGTGGTCGTGCCGCCGCTGCGCGAACGGCTCGAGGACATCCCCGCGCTGATTAGTCACTTCGTTGATAAATACAACCGCGAACTGAAGCGGAGTTGCCCGGGTTTTGACGCAGCGGCGCTCCAGGTGATGCTGATGCACCCCTGGCGCGGCAACGTCCGCGAACTCGAGAACGTGATCGAACGCGCCCTGATCTTCGCCGGCCAGCGCCCCATCGGCGTCGAGGATTTGTCGATCGCAACCCTCGCCAGGCAAGGCGCACCGACCTTCTCCCTCGACCTGCGGACCGCAGCCCGCGAGTTCGAGCGGCAGCACATCGTCAAGGTGCTTTCGAGCTTCGCCGGCAACAAAGTCGTAGCCGCGGAGGCGCTGGGAATCGGTCTTTCCAGTCTGTACCGGAAGATGGACGAGTTGGGGATGCAAAAGGAGCCGCGCGAGGCGAACCAGCCGGCCGGCGAGCTCCAGAGTTGAGACCATCGTGAGCCCAACAGACCAGATGAATTCGCAGCGTGTCTACCGCTACGCCCTTGTCTTGGTGTTCGCCCTGGGGGCCGCCGCGGCCCAGGCCCAGATGGCCGGGCATGGTGTGCACCCGCCCATGCCGGATCAGAAGTTCTACCTGTACTGCCGGCTGGCCGTGGGCGACGAGCCGCGGCTCATCGAGACGGAGCTGGACATCGCTGCTCCCACGCGGCCCGGCGAACTCGACCAGACCATCTCCTTGCCAGAGCCCTGGCCGCCGCTGCGGGTCGTCGAGTACTTGCCGCGCGGAGAACTCGTGCAGCGCGTCGAACCGGCGCCGGAGTCCGCGGGCAAGCCGGCGATCGAGTTGGCGGTGGAGGGCCCGACGCAGTCGTACAAGTTCTGGCTCATCGCGGGCGATGCGGAACACAACCGGCTGACCAGTCTGGTCGGCACGTGGCGCTACATGTCGGTGGCGACGCCGCGAGAACGCGACGAGTTGTTCCAGCAGTTCAAAGACGAGCTGACGCGTGCCCCGACTGTGCTGGTAGCTCGGACGAACGGCGACGGCGCGCAGACCGTCCCGGCCGAAGCCGGGGTGGATCGCAAGCTCGACGAGCTGGGCTGCACCGTGCGCGTCACGGCGTTCTATCCGGATTTCAGCATGGACCGCGAGACCGGGAAGCCCGCCAATCAATCCGACAAGCGGCGAAATCCGGCAGCGCTCGTGGAACTTGAGCAGGACGACCGCAAAGAGGAGCGCTGGGTGTTCGCGAAGTTCCCCGACTTCAAGTCCGACCGCGCCGATCGTCTGCCCTTCCGCGTGGTCCTGGACTGCCCGATCGAGTCGACCCGCACGACGCCCGACTGCATGATCGTTACCCTGGAAAAACGCGCACTCGAGGCCTGGACGCGACAGGCGGCCGAAACCAAGTCCGTCTCGATCAAGAGCGACGAACGCGTTGCGGTACCCGGCTCGCAGTACACGTTTGCCGTAGCGCAGTTCGTCCCGTCCGGCCGCTTGATCGAGGAATACCGCGCCAGCGAGAAGAAGGGGGCGGTGGCTGCTCTCAAACTCACCTCGGGCGAGATTTCTCAGTGGCTGGAGCCCGGCAAGGAACGAACTTGGGCGCTCAAACCAGGCTTATTGGTCGTGTCGTTTGGCCCCCGCCAGGTGATGACCACGCAGCCCGCCCACGGCACCAGCCCTTAACGGCCTGCGGCTCGCCAGCCGGCCGAAAAATATGCTCGTCGGCCCCCGCCGCAGCACTCAGACTACTTTGGGGACACTTCTCACCCCCCGGAACCTCTTCGGTCCGCTTCCCGGTCCTGAGAACGCTTTACCGGGCGTGTCGTTATCTGGCTAGGCGACCACGCACCGCAGAGTGACATAACTCTTTCGTGGCGCAAAAGATGCGCTAGTGGTCGTGTGAGCGGGAATGCCCCGCCTGAGTTCGATCTGGCGCGGCACGGCCAGTGCTCGGCA
Organism: Phycisphaerae bacterium; assembly: GCA_020058145.1. Classification (GTDB taxonomy): domain Bacteria; phylum Planctomycetota; class Phycisphaerae; order UBA1845; family Fen-1342; genus JAGVEP01. The sequence continues at coordinate 4,180 of JAGVEP010000385.1, forward strand.
CTGAATCGAGTGAGTAGAAGTCGAGGTCCTTTTCGGCGTAGGGAACGCACAACGGCACGCACCCACGCCGCAAGGCGTCTGCTCGACAATGGTGTAACTTTTTTCCCGTAAGGAGGTAGCAATGAGACGACTGGCCGTATTGTTGGCCGCAGCATCGGTGATGGCGTTGGCGGCGCCCGTGCTCGGTCAGATCACCAACACGCCGCACAACCTGAACACTTTCCCGGGCGTGGTACTCCCGGGCAACCAGGTGTGCCTGCCGTGTCACGTGCCGCACAACGCGTATCCGTATCAGTACCAGGATCCCTTGCAGCGGAAGGTCTTGTGGAACCACGCGGAAACCACCCAGTCCTTCACGATGTACACCACGTTGACCGGGCACACCGGCGGCCCACCCCAAGGTCCCAGCAAGATGTGCCTGAGCTGCCATGACGGCGTGACCGCGATTGACAGCTACGGCGGCGCGACCGGCACGGTCGTGATCGTGGGCAGCGCGGCCCTCGGGACCGATTTGTCCAACGATCACCCGATCGGGATCGTGTACCCGACTAACGACCCCGGCTACAACCCCCCGGCCGGGTTCCAGGGCGTGAAGTTGGTGCCCATCGGCGGCCAGGACCGCGTGGAGTGCACCTCGTGTCACGAGCCGCACAACAACTCCCTCGGCAACTTCCTGCGCCGGACGCTGAACGAGAGCCTGATTTGCCTGGAGTGCCATAACAAGTAACTAGCCACGAAGGCTCGAGCCTTTGTCGATGACCGCTGCCAGCGCGGCGGGCTTCGATGTGGCCAGCGGGCTGCGGCAGAGCGCTGGTCCTGTCCGCCACGGGCAGGGCTGGCGCTCCGCTTGTTTGTCGGCCGTATGCTCGTGACAATACGCTGCCCGCGTCGATATCAGGTGTGTTCAAGGGACGTACGATGTTTGCCGCCGTGACCCGATTCGTGACCTGTACACTGTTGCTCGTGCTGGCGGGCGTCGGGACCGGTTGCCAGACCGCCCCCCAGCAAACCGAGCCGCTGTTGTTCTTCCCCGCGCCCCCCGACGCACCGCGCGTTCAGTTCCTCACCTGGGCCAGCAGCCCCAAGGAAGTCGAGCGGAAGCACGGCTCGTTCCAGGACTTCGTGCTCGGGGAACAACCGCCCACAATTCGCCCGATCGACAAACCCTATGGCGTGGCGGCACGCGACGGCGTCGTCTACGTGTGCGATACAAAGGGGCTGGCGCTCTGCCGGCTGGATTTCAAGAATCAGACCTACTCGGTCATCGGCGTGCAGGGCCCCGGACGCTTGCGAAAACCCATCAACATCGTGCTCGACGACTTGGGCTACAAATTCGTGGTTGACCCGGTCCGCAAGCAGATCGTCGTCTTCGGTCCCGACGACCGCTACGTGACCGCACGCGATGTCCCCGAGCCCTGCCGGCCGGTGGACGTCGCCATTCACGGCAGCGAGCTGTTCGTCCTCGACAACGACGAAAGCTGCCAGATCGTGGTGCTGGACCGTGCGACCGGCCGCGTGTTGCGCACATTCGGCGGACCCGGGGGCGAGCCGGGTCAGTTCCGCGTACCGAACAGCCTGTGCGTCAGTTCCGACGGGTACCTTTACGTCAGCGACACGCACAATTTCCGGATTCAGAAGCTCACGCTCGAAGGCACGCCGGTCTGGTCGGTCGGCGTGCCCGGCTATCGTCTCGGGCAGTTTGGCCGTCCGCGCGGCATCCGCACCGGTCCGGACGGCCTGTTGTACGTGGTGGACGGGGCTACCGAGCTGGTGCAGATGTTCAACTCGGATGGGGAAACTCTGATGCGCTTCGGCGGGCCCGGCACGATCCCCGGGGCCATGATCCTGCCCGCCACGGTGGCGGTTGACGAATCCTCGCTCCCGTATTTCAAGCAGTACGTACACAAGGACTTCAAGGTCGACTATTTGATGTTCACCACGAACCAATACGGTCCGCACCTGATTCAAGTCTATGCCTTCGGGTCGTTCCCCGAGGGCTACAAGCTGGCCGAGTCCCAGATTGCCTCGCTGGCACCGCTGGCGCCGAGTGAAGGACTTGCGCCGGGCGAAGAAGACGGCCCCGCGCGGCCGCCCCAGGCGCCGCAGGCTGCGCCGCCGCCCGAGCAACGTGAGCGCGAGACGCCCTAGTCGGCCGATTCCGAAGGCGAGCCCGATGAAGCGCCGCTTGCTGGTCACTGCCGGTCGGCTATCGATCTCGCTGGCGCTGCTCCCGGCGTGCGCGGAGGACACGCGCTATCGCGTTCTTACGTTCTTCTTCGACGGCGTGCCGGAACCCGGGGCGACCGTGCGGCAAAAAGAGGTCGGCGACGGGTTGCCCGCCGCGGCCACGCCGGCGGAACGTCGACCGGCCCGGCTGGTGTATGCCCACCAGCCGTACCGGGAGAACGAGTGCCGCGATTGCCATAACCCGAACGGGAGCTGGCTGATTCGAACGCCCGCGGAGGGCTTGTGTCAGCAGTGTCATCCGGACGTGCCGGGTTCTCAGCCTTACGTGCACGGACCGGCCGCCGCCAACGCCTGCTGCGCCTGCCACCATCCTCACGAGTCGCCGTTTCGTTGGCTGCTCATACGCGACCCCAAGGACATCTGCCTCCAGTGTCACATGCGCAGCGATCTGACGATGGGGCCACACCATACCGAGACGGCTGAACAGCCGTGCCTCGCGTGTCACGATCCCCACGGCGGCGCGGACCCGTATCTCCTCCGACAACAAGAACCTTGAACCAAGCGGCGGACGGAATCTCGGCCCCTGAAGGACGCCCAACGGGGCGCCGCCTGCGCTGCGCTGCGTCGGCCCAAGTGCTGGTCCTGGCCTGGCTGGCCGGAGCAGCGCAGCCGGCAGCCGCGCAGACACCAGCGGCACAGCCAGATCAGGTCCGGGCGCTGCGGCTCCAGGAAGTACATGGCTACCTCGAGTTTATGTCGCGGCTGCGCGACGAGGAACAGAAGTCGAAGGTGGGCGGCGGGACTACGCACTGGAACGAGCGCATTTTCCAGGAAAGTCTGCGCCTGGACACGGAAGGGTCGCTTTACCATCCCAACCTGATGGAGTTCACGCTCGGGGGCCTGTTTGGCTTGCGCCAACACAGCTTCCGCGAGGCGCTGCCCGACGCTACCACCAGCGGCAACGAAAACGGCTTCCTGTTGGGCTACGATTTCACCGCCAACTTCTTCAAGCGCAAGCCGTACCCGGGCTCGGTCTTTGCCCGGCGCTACCAGGCGCTCGAACCGCGTCTGTTTCAATCGAGTGTCGAGACCACCACCAACAGCTACGGCGCGAACTGGCAATATCTCAGCGACAAAATGCCCACCCGTCTGCAGCTCGAGTACACGGACGTTCAGCTCCGTCCGCTGGCGGAGACGGCCGACGACTCCAGCCGCAAGAACCTGAACCTGCGGTTCGATACCGCCTACAAATTCTCGCAGTACAACGTCCTGTCGCTGCTCTACGAGCACCTGGGCATCGACGAACAGACCATGACCGCCGAGCCGACGCGCGTGAAGTACGACTCGGACGAACTGACGCTGGCGCACCGGCTGGACTTCGGGCGCCGGCACGAACACCGGCTGGACTCCGAGTTCAATCTGTTCGGCCAGCGCGGCTCCCTCGACATGGAGCGCCTCCGCTGGCGCGAGAAGCTCCGGCTGAAGCACAGCGAGGCGCTACGCTCCTGGTATGAGTTCGAGGGGTTGTCGCAAACCCGCGGCAGCCTGGCGGGTCTACCGTCGATTCGGGAGCGCTCGTACCGTTTCGCCGGCGGAGTCGAGCAGCGGCTATTCGAGAGCCTGGTGTCGCAAGTGAGCGGCTGGGGACAGCTCCAGGAATTCGAATCCGGCGCTAACATCGACCGCTACGGCGGCGAGGTGCGGTTCGACTATTCCAAGAAGAACCCGTTCGGCGTGCTCCGGGCGAACTACGGTGCGCGAATCGAGCGCGAGAACCGTCAGGGCAAGCAGATGCGGGCCGAGATTCGCGACGAGCGCCAGACGTTTCGCGATCCGGAGCCGGTCGTGCTCGCCAATCCGGGCATCGAGACCGGTTCGATCGTCATCACCGCGCTGGATGGCGTCACGTTCCACCAAGTCGACCGTGACTACCGGCTGCGCACCCTGGGCAACACCGTCGAGATCGAGCGGGTTCCCACCGGGCGAATCGCCGATGGACAGACCGTGCTGATCGACTATATCTACCGCCTGGGCGGATCGTTCGAGCTCGACACGGTCAGTCAGAATTTCGGGGTCCGCCAGGACTTCTCTTTCGGCTTGTCGCCGTACTACCGCTTGCGGTGGCAGGACCAGTCGATCGCGCCGCGTACCGACAGCGGGTTTGTACCGGACGACATCACGGCGCATATCATCGGCGCCGAGTATCGCCGCGGGCTGTTCGACTGCGGAGCCGAATACGAGGACCACTTTTCGACTGTCAATCCCTTCAAAGCCGCGCGCCTGCGCGCCGGGTACACGTACCGTTTCAAGTTCGCTGCCACGGCTGCGCTGCGGGCGGCCTGGACCGACATGTCGTACGGCCCGCCACAAGACCGGGACACGCAGTTTTTCACGGTCGAAGGCCGCTACCGGCAAACGATCACCCGGAACTTCACGGCCGAGGGTGCGGCGCTCTACCGCAACCAAAGGGATACACTGACCGGCCCGCAGAACGGGCTCGATCTGAGCTTCGCGCTGGAGTGGCTCGTCCGCCAGATGGAGATCAGAGTCACAGGCGAGATGAAGCAGTTTGACGACGATTTTGCCAAGAATCGCTCATCCGGCCTGTACTTTCAGATCAGACGGAGGTTTTGAGTGCGACCGCCGTACCGCTTGCTCGTAGCTGGTCTCACGCCGCTAGTGCGTGAATCCTTTCTCGCACCGCTAGTGCGTGAATCCTTTCTCGCACTGCTGGTCACTCTCGGCGGGTGCAGCCAGGCGCAGAGGCCCGTTTTTCCGGAACCGAGCCCGCCGATCGTATGGCCGCCGGCTCCGGCCAGCGCCCGGATTCGGTACGTGGGTCAACTGCGGTCGTCGGACGATCTCCATCCGCCAGCGAAGCCGCTGGAGGCACTCGGCAGTCTTCTGCTGGGCGCGAAAAAACCCGCGCGACTATACGGTCCGCGGGCCGTCCTCGCCCTGCCGGACGGTTCCGCGGTCTGGATCGCGGACCCCGGCGGCCGCTGCCTGCATCGCTTCGACCTGCTTCGCCGCACATACAACAAAGTCACGCGCGTCGCCGGCGTGCCGCTGCTGAGTCCGGTGGGTTTGTGTCAGGGGCCGGACGACTCGATCTACGCATGTGACTCGGAACAGGTGGCCATTTACCGGCTCGCTGCGGCCGACGGCCGACTGTTGCAGGAATTGCCGCTGTCCGAAGACGTGCGCCGGCCCGTGGCCCTCCAGTATCGGCAGACGACGGACGAACTGTTCGTGGTGGATGTGGCCGCACACAACCTCAAGGTCTTGTCGCGCGATGGCCGGCTACAGCGGACCATTGGCCAGCGCGGCGACGGGCCGGGTGAGTTCAACTTCCCGTGTGATCTGGCCGTAGATCGGGATTTGCTCTGGATTGCAGATACGGGCAACCACCGGATTCAGGGGCTGACCTTTGCGGGTGCGGCGCGCGTCACCTTCGGCCGCGCGGGCGATACGCCGGGAGCTCTCGCGCTGCCGAAGAGTATAGCGGTGGACAGCGACGGGCATTTATACGTCGTGGATGGGCGGTTTGAGAACGTGCAGATTTTCGACCGGACCGGGCAACTGCTGCTGGTATTCGGCCAGGAGGGAACCGGCCCCGGCGAATTCTGGCTGCCCGGCGGGATCTGCATCGACGCCGCCGACCGGATTTGGGTCTGCGACTCGTTCAATGGCCGGATACAGGTGCTCGATTATCTCAAGACCTGCGGCCAGGCACCGCCACAGAACACGACGACGTCCCCAACCGCGCCGGAGTAGACCGCAGCGCGGCTGCGCAAGGAGAACCGGACCATGAAGAGTTCTTGTACCCCCCGCGGCGCGCTGGCAGCAGCTGTCGCGCTCGTGGGCCTAGCGGCGGCGGCGGGCCAGGAGCGTGTCTTCGACACGATGCACAACCTCTCGATTGGCGGGCCCGGCACGCTTCGGGCACAGTCGGAGCAGCAGGTCTGCATCTTCTGCCACGCCCCGCACCATGCCAGTGGTGTCCGGCCGTTGTGGAATCATGAGTTTTCCGTCTCGAGCTACGCGATCTACGAGTCATCGACGCTCAACGCGCAGCCCGGTCAGCCAACGGGAGCCAGCAAGCTCTGCCTCAGTTGCCACGATGGCACCATCGCCCTCGGCAGTGTGCTCAGCCGTAGCGACCACATCCGCATGGTCGGCGGCGACTTTCTGCCGGCGGGCCTGACGAATCTGGGGACCGACCTCTCGGACGATCACCCGGTGAGTTTCGCCTACACGCCCGGGCTGGCGATGACGGACGGCCAACTGGCCAATCCGGTCGCCCTACCCCCCGATATTCGGCTCGACTCCGCCAGCCAGTTGCAGTGTACGTCATGCCACGACGCCCATCGCAACGTGCACGGGGCTTTCCTGACGCGCTCGAATGAGTACGGAGCGCTGTGTACGGCCTGCCACCAGATGCGCGGTTGGACTACGTGCTCCCATACGAACTCTAATGCCTCCGTCGCGAACGTACCCGACGTAACCTGGCCTTATGACACCGTCGCGCAGAATGCCTGTCGGAGCTGCCACCGGCCCCACACGGCCGGCGGGCACGCGCGGCTGCTCATCTTCGACGCGGAGGAACGCAATTGCCTGGACTGCCACGATGGCCGCGTGGCCCACTACAACATCCAGTCCGAAATCGACAAGTCGGCGGCTCACGACCCGCGGAGCTACCAGAGCGTACACGACCCGGCGGAACCGGCGGCGATCACACAGCACCACGTCGAATGCGCGGACTGCCACAACCCGCACGCTGCCGCGGCCCCGTCCATGCAGCCGGGTTACATCCCGCTGGGGGCCACCCTGCAGAAGCTGCGCGGTATCAGCTACGCCGGTGCCCCCCAGGATGAAGCCCATAACGAATACGAGGTGTGTTTCCGCTGCCACGGCGACACCGCGGTGCCCGTCTCAGGCCGTATCAGCCGACTGTTCGACGTACCGAATCTGCGACTACGATTCAGCCCGAGCAATGCGAGCTATCACCCGGTCGTCACGGCGGTCACCCAGTTGGATACCGTCAGCCTGATTCCCGGCCTGCCGCACGGATCGCTCCTACGCTGCACTGACTGTCACAACAACGACCAGACGCGGCGGACCGGCGGCAGCGGGCCCGACGGGCCGCACGGGTCCGTCAACGCCTTCCTGCTCGAACGGAACTACACTGTCACAGACAACCTAGCCGAGTCCGAATTCGAGTACGCGCTCTGCTACCGCTGTCACCTGCGCAGCAGTATCCTCGGAAACCAGAGCTTCTCCGAGCACCGCAAACACATCGTCGAGGAGCGCGCTCCATGCTCCGCCTGCCACGACCCGCACGGTGTCAGCCTCGTCGGCGGCGGTAGCTCGGACCGCACGCACCTGATCAACTTCGATGTCCGAATCGTGCGTCCCGACCCGCAGACCGGGCTCCTTAACTTCCGTGATCTTGGGCGATTCCGCGGAAGCTGCACACTGATCTGCCATGGTGAAACTCATCGCGATGAAGCCTATCCGGAACACTGAATCCCGGGCGGACGTGCGCTGTTTGGACACGCGACGGCGTCCGGAAGCCCTCCCGGATGCAAGAACATGATTCCCATAACCGGGAATTATGTACTGCCGATCGGAGACCTTGTCGCGGCCGCGACGCGGTCTGCCTGGACGCGATCCGAAAACTTGCACCGGCCTGGACGGCTTTGGAACGCAGCTTGCGGATGGGGAGCATCGGCTTCCAGCCGGTGCGCACCGGCGAGACGCCGATGCTCCCCGTCATTTCAGCGTTGACGGACCACTAGCACCCCTGGTGCGCCACAGACGTGAAAATGCTCAAGTCGATCCTGCGAAACATCGGTTCCATGTGGCTGGCGGCGGTGCTGCTCCTGCTGCTGCTCGTCGCCATGGCCTACGCCACCATCTTCGAGTCGTTGCGCGGCACCGAGCGGGCTTTGGACGTCTACTACCGCGGCTGGTGGTTCCAGGGGCTCTGGGGACTGATTGTACTCAATGCACTTGCGGCCCTGCTGTCGCGACTGCCGCTCTCCAGGCACCAACTTGGCTTTGTCATTACCCACACCGGGCTGCTGATCACGCTCGCCGGCACGCTGGTCACACGCCAGTTCGGCGTGGAGGGACAGGTCGGGTTGGCGGAAGGGCAAAGCAGCGACGAGTTCTACCTGCCCGGGCGCGAGGCCCTCGTGCTGCGCGGCGGCCGTGACCCGCGGTCGGCCGTGC
>JAGVEP010000475.1 GCA_020058145.1 Phycisphaerae bacterium
AGCAGTGCGGCGGCCGGCAGCTCGCGCGCCGGCGACGCCCGGTCCGCTGGCGGCAGCGTGTTTCCCAAGTAGTCCTGCAACGCAGCGACGCTGAGTCCGTTGCAACGCAGCGCTCGAATCGCGCCGACCGCAGCCCGGGCGCCTTCGAGCGTGGTGATGAGGGGAATGCCCAGCCGAATTGACGCCACGCGCCAGCGGCCCTCTTCGGTAGCGCTGCCCGTGTGGATCGGCGTGTTAATCAGCAGGTCGAACTCGCGGTTGCGGATCAGGTCGAGCAGGAACGGGGCACCGCCGCCATCGTGCTTGGAGACGAGCGTGGCCGGCACACCGTGCGCCTCCAGCGTCTCCTTGGTCTTGAGCGTGGAGAAGATCTGGAAGCCCAGTTCGTGCAGCTCGCGGGCGATCGAGACGACCCGCGGCTTGTCGGCGTCACACACGCTGACCAGCACGCGCCCGGAGGTGGGCAGTTGAATTCCAGCCGCCAACAGGCCCTTGGCAAACGCCAGCGGGTAGGACGTGTCCAGGCCCATGACCTCGCCGGTGCTGCGCATTTCCGGGCCGAGCACGAAGTCGACGGTGCGTAGCTTCTGGAACGGGAAGACCGGCACCTTGACGGACACGAATGCGGGCGGACGCACATCGCGCCGGGCCAGGCCGGCCAGAGCTTCGTCGAGTGTGGAGCCGAGCATCACCTGCGTGGCGAGCTTGGCCCACGGCACGCCGGTGGCTTTGCTGACGAACGGAATCGTCCGCGAGGCCCGCGGGTTGACCTCGATCAGGTACACCACGCGGTCCTGAATCGCGAATTGCACGTTCATCAGCCCACACACGCCCAGCCGCCGTGCCAGCAGCTTGACCTGGTACTTGATCTCGTCCACCAGCGCCGGCGAGAGCGAATATGGCGGCAGCACGCAACAACTGTCGCCGCTGTGAATTCCGGCTTCCTCGATATGTTCCATGATGCCGCAGATGTCACAACGGCCAACGGCCGGATCACGGCCGGGAGCCCCGTGGTCGCTGATGGCGTCCACGTCGACCTCGATGGCATCCAGCAGGAATTTTTCGAGCAGGATCGGGTGCTGGCCCTTGACGCGCCCGCGGCGTGTCAAGGGCTGGCGGTCGATGCCGCGTTCACGGTCGGTCGCGTACAGCGCCCCGTCGATGTACCGCAGGAGATCGGCGGCGTGATTGCACACCTGCATGCCGCGCCCACCGAGCACGTACGACGGCCGCACCAGGATCGGGTAGCCGAGCCGCTCCGCGACCTCGACGGCCTGTGCCCGCGAGACCGCGACGCCGTTGGGCGGTTGCCGCAGGCCGAGTTCGCGCACGATCTGTTGGAATTGCCCGCGGTCTTCGGCCAGGTGGATACTCTGGGGCGACGTGCCCAGGATCGGCACGCCGGCTTCCGTCAGACCCTGGGCCAGGTTCAGCGGCGTCTGCCCGCCAAATTGCACGATTACGCCGACCACTCCGCCGCTCCCGGACAGGGCGGGGGGGCCGCCGCTGGTCACAAACGGCCGCCCGTTCAGCCGCTCGCAGATGTTCAGCACATCCTCGTGCGTCAGCGGCTCGAAGAAGAGCAGGTCGCTGATGTCGTAGTCGGTGCTGACGGTCTCAGGATTCGAGTTCACCATGACCGTCTCGTAACCGAGTTGGCGGGCGGCCAGGGCGGCGTGGACGCAGCAGTAGTCGAACTCGAGACCCTGTCCGATCCGGTTCGGCCCGCCGCCGAGGATGACAACTTTGGGTCGGTCGGTGACCTTCAGTTCGTCATCATGCGTTTCCACGAGTACGTGCTCGTCGTCGAGCACGCGGTAACGGTAGGGCGCGGGGACGCCGAGGTCGCGCACCGCGTCGCCCAGCGCGGTTTGGCCGCGCGACTCATGGTGCCGGCGCAGTTCCGCGACGGCCGCAGGGTGCTTGACTACCTGGGCCAGCGACCGCTCGTGCGTCGAGTAGTAGTACGGCGTGTACGCCTCGAACTCCGCCGCGCACGTATCCACCAGCTTGAATTTGGGGCGGTCGAGCTGGGTCTTGATTCGGGCGAGCGTGGCGGCGTCAATCCGCCAGATGTTCCGGAGCTGCACGTCGCTGTAACCGTGGGCCTTGGCCTGCTGGAAGGTTTCAATCAGCTCGGGGCTGAGGCGCAGGGCCGCGCCGCTACCAACGGAGATGCCTTGGAGCCGGTCCTCAAACTGCACCAATTCGGCGAGCTGGTCCAGGAACCACGGATCGATGTGCGACAGCTCGTGGAGGCGCGCGACCGGCCAGCCCTGCTTGAGTGCGTAACGCATGTAGTACCAGCGGCCCTGGCAGGGCGTGGCGATCTTGGCGGTCAGCACGTCCTCGGGTATCGGCCAGGACTGCACGGACCCCTCGCGCATGTCCGCCGGAGCCTCGCCCAGGGCCGCCCCGCCGAACACGGGCACCGGCGGCTGCGATTCGTGGCCAAAGGAGTCGATCCAGACGGCGTCTCCGTCGTCGAGGGCCTGCTGTTGCTGGGCGTCAAACCACTTGTCGTTGGGGTGCAGGCCGTAGCCGGGGCGTTTGATCTCCATCGACCGGATGCACTTCTGAAAGGCCTCCTTGAAGGTGCGGCCGATGGCCAGCGCCTCGCCGACGGACTTCATCGAGGTCGTGAGCGTTTCATCGGCTTCGGGGAACTTCTCGAAGGCGAAGCGCGGCATCTTGACGACGCAGTAATCGATGGCGGGCTCGAAACAGGCAGACGTGACGCGTGTAATGTCGTTGCGCAGCTCGTCGAGCGTATAGCCGATGGCCAGCTTGGTCGCGATTTTGGCGATGGGGAAGCCGGTGGCCTTGGACGCCAGCGCGGAGGAGCGCGACACCCGCGGGTTCATTTCGATCGCCACCATGCGGCCGTCGCGCGGCTGGACCGCGAACTGGATGTTCGCCCCGCCCGTGGTGACGCCCACCGCGCGCATGATGGCGATGGCGGCATCGCGCATACTTTGGTATTCCCGGTCCGAGAGCGTAAGTGCCGGGGCCACGGTGACCGAGTCGCCGGTGTGCACGCCCATGGGGTCGACGTTCTCGATCGAGCAGACGACCACCACGTTGTCGCGCGCGTCGCGCATCATCTCCAGCTCGAATTCCTTCCAGCCGGTCAGGTCCTCCTCGATGAGCACCTGGCGAATGGGCGACTGACTCAGGCCGTCCTTGACCAGGTATTCGAACTCGGCGGGTGTGCGGGCCAGACCGCCCCCCGTGCCGCCCAGCGTGTAGGCGGGCCGGATGCACACCGGCAATTCGACCTCTTCCAGAACCCGCCGGGCCTGCTCGTAGGACTGCGCGACGTCCGAGCGCGGCACCGCCACGCCCGCGGCGAGCACGGTTTTCTTGAATTCCTGACGATCCTCCGCTCGGCGGATGGTCTCGGTGTCGGCGCCGATCAGCCGGACGTTGTGCCGGGCGAGGATGCCCGCGTCGGCCGCTTGCACGGCACAGTTCAACCCGGTCTGCCCGCCAAGCGTCGGCAGGACGGAATCCACGGGTGTACCGCGGGCGGCCTCGCGTCTCAGGATTTCGTCGATGACCGCTGGCGTGATCGGCTCGATATAGGTGCGGTCGGCGAATTCGGGGTCCGTCATGATCGTCGCCGGGTTGCTGTTCAGCAGCACGACGCCGATGTGCTCTTCACGCAGCGCGCGGCAGGCCTGGGTGCCGGAGTAGTCGAACTCGCAGCCCTGTCCGATGACGATCGGCCCGCTGCCGATGATCAGGACTCGTTTAATGTCCGCCGCTTTGGGCATACCCGTCTCCGCGCGTCGTGCGTGGCATGGAACTCGGGACGCGCCGCCGCCGTCACCCGCGGGCGGTGAATCGGAAACCCCGCGAGAACGCGGCTGGCGACCGGCAGCATCTCCTCGACCTCCACGGCCGTGTGGATCGTCGGTTCCTTGGTCAACTGGAGGTCCCGATGGTAGCGGGACGGGAGCTTACCGGATACCCATTCCCGTTCCATCACACGGGCCCGCGGCAATCCCCGCGCGTCCGAAGCCCTCGCGGTACGCTATTCCCCGACGATCTGCACGACCACCTCCCGCTGGCGCGGACGCGTATCAAAATCCAGTAGCACAATTTGCTGCCAGGTGCCGAGCGTCAGGCGTCCAGCCACCACGGGAACCGTCAGCGACGGCCCGAGCAACGCAGCCCGCACGTGCGCATGACCGTTATCGTCGTTCCAGGTGGCCTCGTGCTGGTAGTTCGCGCCCTCCGGAGCCACCCGCTCGAAAAACGCCTTCAAATCGTGCGTCATCAGGCCCGGCTCGGCTTCGGTCGTGGTGAGCCCCGCGGTGGACCCGACCACGAAAACGACCAATAGCCCTTGCTGGATCCCAGACGCGCCCAGCACCCGCACCACCGGGGCGGTCACGTCCACAATCTGCGTGTTTCCCTGCGTCGCAATCTGGAACCGATCCGCGTGTGTCATCAGCGCGTCCTCCAGGCGGCCAGCGTGACCGCCGGTTGCTGTTAGCGGAGCGCGGCCACGCCGCGCGGAATTATCGCGCGCGCATTACGGAACGCTCAACAGGAGAATATAATCCGTATTACTTGGCGCACATGAGGAATGCGGGCCGGCCGGATTGCGGAGTTCGAAATAGTGCCACGCTTCAGTCGCTCGAATGGCGAGTGCCCCGACGATTGCCTGATTGTCCAGGCCGTGGCGGGCCTGTCCGTCGGCTTGGTGCTGGCGGATGCACACGCCAAAGTCCTGTGGCTCAACCGGGCAGCCGAAAGGCTGCTGGGCGCGGAGCCCGCGGCGCAGGTGGGTCATCCGCTCGAACACGCCCTCAAGGACACGGGGCTGTCCGCGTTCTGGCACGACGCGCTGCGCAGCGCGGAGGATTCCTACGGGGAACTGTCCGTCAAGTGGCCGCGCGAAATGGAGCTGCGCCTCAGCGTGACCCGCTGCCAGGATCCCCGCGGCCAGTCCATCGGCCGCGCGCTGCTGATCTACGACGTGACGGTGGAACGGACCGTCCAAGTCAAGTTGTCACAGGCGGTCGCTACCCGTCTGTTGGCGCTGACCAGCGGACACATGCCGCCGGAGCCGGTCGCGAGCTTGACCCACCAGGAGTTGCGTATTCTGCGTTTGGTCGGACGGGGTTTCGGAAACGACGAAATCGCGTTGGAGACCAAGATCTCCGCGTCGACCGTGCGTTCGCACCTCAAGAGCTTGTATCGCAAGCTCAACCTCGGTTCCCGCTCCGAGGCGGTCAGCTTCGCCGTGCGGAACCACCTCGTTTAGCGCGCATCCGCCGGCGGGCGAGACGCCCACACCACCCGGCCGGCGGGCGAGACGCCCACACCACCCACACAAACCCCTCAACGGGCCGGGTATTTCACGGCCAGCCAGATCAAGAAGCCGAACCAGATGGCAAAAACGACGAGCAACGTGGCCAGGGGCCACGCCGCGCGGCGCGGGTGTACACCGTAGGGCGCGTGGGGCGCTGTGTCGTGTTCCGCGGTGGTCATGGGCCGCAGTCCTTAAGCTCGCCCGACCGCTACGGCGACCGGCCCGCCAGGCGGCGCAGCTCGGGCAGCACCAGTTCGGCAGCCAGCGTCCGCAGCGTACTGGCGACGGGGACCGCCAGCAACAGGCCGAGCAGCCCGCCCAGTTCTGCGCCGATCAGCAGCACCACGACGATCACCAGGGGGTGCAGGCCGGACGAGTGTCCCAGGATGGCCGGGCTGAGCACGAACGTATCCAGCGCTTGGACGGCCAGGTACATGCCCATCGTGAGGATGAGCGGCCAAAACCAGGGGTCACCGGTCTCCATGGCGCCGAGATAGGTGGCCAGCAGCGCCGGCGGAAGGGCGAGCAGTGCCAGAAACGGCACCAGGTTGAGTACGCCGGTGAGGACGCCGAGCGGCACGCTGTACGGCACGCCCACGAGCGTCCAGCCCAGGCTCGTCAGTCCCCCGACGATCAGACAGATGATCAACCGGCCGCGAAAGAAGTTGGCGATGGCACTATCGACCGTCGTCACGACGTGTACGATCTGTTCCCGGTAGGCCGCCGGCAGGAAATCCCGCAGCAGCCGCACGCCGTCGTTGAAACGCCACAGGAAGTAGAACGTGAAGAGCGGGATCAGCACGAGCAGCGACAAGGCACCAACCACGCTTGCCAGCGTCGAGCTGAGGTAATTGAGTGCGGCGCGGGCGGCGCCGACGCCGTGCTCCTGTAGGAGCGGTGCGACCCAGTCCCACCAATCGTTCGCCACGGCTGGGCTGGTCGTAGGCATGCTGGCGGTTGCACCAGCATCTTCGGGCGCCGGAGTGTGTACGCGGTCGCTGGCCAGGTTGACCCAATGGCCGATGGTTTGCACATACCTGGGAATACGGCCCTGGAGCTGCATCAGTTGTGCGGCGGTCTTGCCAGCCAGGTAGAACCCCCCGCCCAGCAGGACTGCTCCGAGCAGCGCAAACGCCACGATGACGCTGGTCAGCCGCGGCACGCGTCGCACGCGCTCCAGCCACGTGACCGCCGGGTTGAGCACATACGCGATCGCCGCCGCCACGAGCAACGGCGTGAAGACCACGCGCAGACGGAGCGTGACCCAGCAGAGCAGGGCGAGCCCCGCCAGCAGCCCCAGGAAGCGTGTCCAGCGGCGCAGCGGTTCCGAGAGCTGCGGGAGATAGTCCATCAGTCCACTGTTTCCTGCGTGTCGCCGTCCACTTCTGGGTCGGACGGGGCGCTGCTGGTGCGAGAATCCGTTCTCGCACCCACCTGGATGGAATAGGCGTCGAACGCCGTGTCGAAAGCGTACACGTCGTCGAAGTCGGTGATGTCGTCCGAGTCTTGCTTACCCATCAGCCCGATTTCGATCATCAAGTAGACCATCTCGCCGAAGTCGCGCGTCCGGCGGATGTTCCAATGCCTCAGGACCTCCCGTGTCAGTCTTCCCCATTGCCGCCCCGCGAGGATGCGCAGCGCGTGGGCGAGCTGCTGCCCGGTCACGTGACGGCCACGGCCCCGCCTGTGTTGCTCATGACCCCGCCGAACGCGCGTCGCTAATTCGAGTCCCCGCTGGAGGAACTCGAACGCTTCGGGCGGATAGCGGCCGTCCGCTCGCACCGCACGTTCGAACTGCGTCATCAATTTCGCGTCCATAGCGTCCGCTAATCTCCGGCCGGGGTGTTCGGGGCCGCGGTTGGCGGCGGGGGAGCATCGGCGTCTCGCCGGTGGGAACCGCGGTGCCGACGTCCACGGCGCCGCCGCGGGGGTGGC
>JAGVEP010000077.1 GCA_020058145.1 Phycisphaerae bacterium
CTGCGCCCGACGAGCGCGCCCCGCGCGGCGCGGCAACCACATCGACCGGCCACCAGGCCGGTCCCCGGCGTCAAAGCCGAAAACGGACCCGATGCGACTGGTCGTACTGCAAAATGAAGCGATGGTGGCCGACGTGATCTGCGGCCAAGAGGCGGTGTATGTCGGCTCGCGCGAAGGCGCACGCATCCAACTCCTCGACCCGCGCGTCGCGGCACAGCAGGCGGTGATCTACCCCGACGCGAATCACGCCTGGATGCTCGAACAACTCGACCCGACCTGCGAGATCCGCCTGAACGGCAGCCACGTCGCCGACCCCGTCCCGCTCGGCGCCGGGGATGAAATCCAAATCCTCGACTACGCCATCCGCGTTTACCCCGATTTCGACGAACATCCGGGCGTGCGCTCCGCGGTCAAAACCTCGCGCGGCGCACTCGAGCGCTTCGCGCAGTCCAAACTCCCGCTCGGTACCATCTTGAAACGCCCGGACGAGGCCCTCACCGTCCAGCCGGGCCAACTCGACAACTTCGGCCGGGCCACGCTCGCGGTCTCGGGCTGCACGACCATCCAGGAGTTGATGGACGCCACCCTGCGGCACCTGCTGGGCGCGTTTGCCGCCCAGCGGGCCTGGGTCGGCGTGCGGCGCATGACCTATGGGCCGATGGAGTACGAGGAGGGGCGCTTGCTGACCGGCCAGGCCGCCGATCTGCCGGAACTGGGTAATGAGTTGAAGCCGCGGGTCCTGGATCGCGGGCAGTTCGCGCTGGTGCCCGTGATCAGCCGCGAGGATCGCACCTCCATTCTGGCCGGTCCGCTGTCCGGGCCGGAGCAGACGATCGGCATGGTCTACGTCGACAGCGGTGACTCCGGCCGCTGCTACGACACGCGCGACTTCGACCACTTCATGCTGCAACTCAAGATCATCGCATACCAGCTCGACGCGATTCTGAAGACGACGGCGCGCAATCGCGCCGCCCTGATCGACGGCCAGGTCAGCGTCGCGCACGAGATACAAGCCCGCCTGACGCCCCGCAAGTTGCCGCAATGGGAAGATCAACTGCAGTGCGGCGCCTTCCGTGAACCCGGCCGCGAACGCACCGGGAGCATTTACGACGTGGTGCGGCTGGCCAACAGCCTGGCCGGCTTCATGATCGGCCACAGCTCGGCCACCGGCGCGCTCCCCGCGATGCTCATGGTGCAGGCCCAGACGACGTTTCGCTCGGCCGTCATGCACCAGGACAATCCGGCCGTGTGCCTGCGCACGTTGAACTGGCTGCTGCACGACGGCCAAACCGACCACCCGTTCGAGTGCTTCGTCGGCGTGATCGACCCGGCCACCGGCAAATTGAGCTACGCCCTCGCCGGGCACCTCGGGGCCTACATCATTGACCCGCGCGGCGAAGCGCGGCGGCTCGGCGCGACGGAGCCATTGCCCGCGCTCGGGCTCGTCAAGAGCACCGTCTACCCCCTGCTAGCGGAGCAACTGCAACCCACCGAGACCCTCGTGCTGTTTACGCCGGGCGTCACGACCGCGAAGAACCGGCGGGACGAGACGTTCAGCGAGGAGCGTTTCATCAACATTCTCTGCGACGGCTTCGGCCAGCTCGCCAGCGCGATGCTCAAAGAGATGCTCACCGACCTGCGGAGCTTCACGGAAGGCGGGCAGCAGCCGGATGACATTACGGTGATTCTGGCGCACCGGATGTGAGCTACAAATAGCGAATAGCGCGTAGCGAGTTGGCGCCCCGCCAATTCAACTCGCCACTCTGAACTCCCTCAACGCATATTCTCCTGCCGTGCGGCGAACGGCCATTTTGTGTCGAAACCTGGTCCGTACATGGCCCGCCACGCCTCGGACGCTCCCCAAATGCGGGCGCCAGCGGTCGGATAGCAGTCAAGCCGCCAGGTCCGGCCGCGCGCCAGATAGGCGGCATCGTAGACGCCCATAGCTTGCAGCGTCGGCGTGTCGAACGGCGTGCGGCCTTCCGCCTGTGTCGGCCGCGCCGAACCGTCGCAGAAGAGCAGGTTGTCGATCATCCAGCGCTGGTGCCAGCCGGTCATCAGCACGGGATCAGGCGTGTGATTGGGCCCGTCGCGGCCGATCATGTTGAAGAAGGTCGGCTCGCCGATCAGAACCAGTTGGCTGGCATCACGGAGCGTGGAAAGCCGATGGCCCCAGGGGCCGTAGGAGAAATGCCCCTGGCTGTTCCCGCCGCCATCGGAGAGCGCGATCATCGCGAGGCTGGCGCGGTAGCTGTTGCCGAGCGTGTCATAGCAGGGCCGGTTCGCGTTGGCGGGCGGCGAGTCGTCGACGTCTGGGTGTTGCGGATAGCCGCGGTCGGAGGGGCAATGGAACCACTCCAGCCGCTGCGCGTCGGACAACTCAACCGATCTCAACACGTAGCGATTCAGCGGCCGCCGACGGGCGTCGTACTGCGGCCGTGCGTCGGGTCCGTCCGCCGCGAGCAGCACCCCACCGGCTGGCCCGGTCAAGAACGGCTTTTGGCCGGAACGGCCGCCCCAGGCGAACCAGTTGACGGTCCGCCATTCCCAGTAAGGGCATGTTTGGAGCATGCTCTCGTGGATCGGGATCGGCTGTTCAGCGGCATCATCCAGGGCGTACTGCTGCACGGCCAGCCCAATGGACTTCAGATTCGCCAGGCAGCGGGCCTTCTTGGCCTCCTCGCGTGCGCCGGCGAGGGTCGGCAGGAGCAGCGCGATGAGCAGCGCAATTATCGCCACCACCACGAGCAACTCGATCAGTGTGAAGGCCAGTCGGCCTTGGGCTGCTTTCAAGCCGCGTAACTCCACGACGTGCCACGGCGCCACGAATGACTATAGCAGCGCGGGCCCAAGCGAGGGAACAGCGCATGAAGAAGGGGCACGCGCAACGCATCGAACACGGGGCCGGCGGAGAATTTTCCGCTAGACCGGCGGTGGTCCCTGCACGAATCGTACAGGAGTCGAAGCGTTGCGCGTGCCCCAGGTTGTCTCATCGCCCGTCCCGCAGCGGGACGGACCCGACGCCGACGAGCCGCAGCGCGGTCTGGTCGCCGTCAGGCGCCGGCACTCCGGGTCGGCCGCTCGCAGCACGGGTCAACGAGACCCGTCATGCGCGCCGCCGATCCGGAGTCCGACGGGTCGCCGCTAGCACTTCTTGCAGCTAGCCTTCTTCTTGGCGACCTTCTTCTTGGCGACCTTCTTCTTCGCAGCTGTCTTCTTCTTTGCCATGGCGCAACCTCTCAAAAAAGGAACCTGAAACACTCACGCCACAATTGGCGCTTGTACACGATCTTCAAAGCGGACGCTCATGCGCTTGCTCACGCCCGGTTCTTCCATCGTCACCCCATACAGCACGTCCGCACATGACATCGTCCGCTTGCTGTGTGTAATTACCACGAATTGCGAGCGCGTCAAGAACTCCTGCAGTACGTTATTGAAGCGTTCGATGTTCGATTCATCAAGGGCCGCGTCGACTTCATCTAAAATTGCAAACGGCGACGGCCGGCTGCGGAACACCGCCAGCAGCAGCGCCACCGCCGTCATCGTCTTCTCGCCGCCCGACAAAAGCGAGATCGACTGCGGCTCCTTGCCCGGCGGGCGCGCGATGATCTCGATGCCACATTCCAGCGGGTTTTCCGGGTCTTCCAGCAATACGTCGGCTTTCCCGCCGCCAAAGAGCTTGCGGAACATCTCCTGGAAGTGCCCGCGAATTTCTTCAAACGCCGCCACAAACCGCTGCCGCGATTCCTGGTCCAGCTCCGTGATCAGCGCTTCCAGCCGGGCCATGGCCGCCGTCAAATCCGACCGTTGCGCGATCAGATGATCGTAGCGCGGCGTCAGTTCCTCTAATTCCGCGATGGCGTCGAGGTTCACGTGGCCGAGCCGCGAGATCTTCCCGCGCAGGTCCTCGATCTCGGCCTTGATCGCCTCCCAATCCTGCTCGGCGTGCTGATAGCGCGCATACAACTCGGCCAAATCGAGCGCCAGCTCGTCGCGCACTCGAGCCACGAGATTCTCGGTGCGCACTTCGCACTCACGCAGCGCGACCTGCCGCGCATGGGTCTCGCTTTCCAGCTCCTCCAGGCGCTTTTGCACCTGGCGGCTGGCTGTCATGCACTCTTCCAGCCGTTGCCGATGCGCCTGCCGCGCCTCGCGGCGTTGCAGCGTCTCCTGCCGCCGGCGTTCGCACTCAGCGGCGAGGACTTGCTGCTCCTGACGCGCGGCGTCTAATTCACGCTCGGCCCCGTCGATGCGGGCCGCGGCTTCTGCGGCTTCCTGCTCCGCAGCCTGCTGCTCGCCCGCGAGCACCGCACAGCGCGCCCGGAGTTCATTCAGGGCCTGTTCGGCCCCCTTCCACCGCTCCAACGCCCGGCCGCGCTCGACGAGGGCAGACGTGTACTCGCGCGCCGCGGCCTC